>MUZZ01000255.1 GCA_003266075.1 Methanosphaera sp. rholeuAM74 | reverse complement strand
GGTGGATGAGAATGCCTATAAAGATACTCTTCTAAACAAAAATACACTTGAAATAGATGACCGACAAGAAAACATTGAATCAAAAAGAACAAGTACTAATGAAAATATCATAAAAAATAGAGAAGAGGATTATGATGAAGTCCAGGTAAAAAGTGAGCCTGAACTAGTCCTCAACAGAAGATAGAAGTGTGGGGAGGCTAAAGTTTAAGTCTCCGACCTGTCTACTGAAATCCTTATTATGGCTGGCCTGTCCGGGTAGCGTGTGTTCATGATGACTGAGTCATATGCGCTGAAATTGTCATAGTATATGATTATAGACTCCCTGTCATCCATGTTTTTTATGGCCGATGATGTTACACTGATATTGCAGCCAATGTCAGAGTATATCGTGCAATCTATCCCTGCGTAGTTGTTGGTTATCACCGAATCATTGATAACTATTTTTGGATCAATATCGAATGACGGAGCACTGAATACTGCACTTGCAACTTCGGCCGTGTTGTTTTTTACTGCACAATGATATAGTGTTAATAGACCAGTATTATGTATTGCCCCTGCACGTGTGGCATTGTTAGAGTTTATCCGTGTATATGATATGTTCATGACTCCATCATTGTCTATTGCCGAGACACCATCAAATGCTAGTATGGCAATGCGTGGCGGATTACCATTTGAGAGTGTTACTTCATAGCCATCCTCTTCAACGCTGAAAGCGTTGTTGTCATGTATGTATGAACGTGTGATTGTGAAGGTTGCATCCATACTATTATATGCTGCGGCAGCCCATGGAGAACTTGAATAAGCTATTTCAGTGCTCTGCATGATCGTATCGTTGTCGTTGTAGATTGCACCCGCATAACTAGCTGCATAGTTGTTTTTGTAGACGTCCTTGGTGATTCGCAGAACCTTGGTGTTATAGGTCACACCACCCCACCGGGCATGGTTATGTGTATAAGTGTTATTGTAGCATACGAGCTTTCCATGGTTGAATATGACTCCATACTTGGATGCCGTGTTGTGTGTGATGACGTTTCTGTCCAGATGCACTTTGGAGTTATTCACGAAGAGTATCGTGCCAATTGAACCACTATTATTGGAGAAGATGTTATCCATGATGTAATCGTACTCATAAGGACTTCCAACGACATCAATCAACGTCTTGTTCACCCTTACGTTTCTGAACTCCGTTTTTGTGATGTTCAAGGTGCCGGTACAGAGTATTAACTCATTGTATACTCCACCATTAAATGCTGAGCAATCAATTGATAGCATGCCGGTACTGTTGATGAAGTTATAATTGCCATCGTTTGCCAGGTTAAAGTCGCATGATGTTATATGCGTACTGCTAAGCGGACCACTATGAATTAAATCACGCTTCCCTATAGTAAAGTTGTCCTTAGGCTTTGAACTGTCAGTGAATGTGTTATTCTTGAATACTGAGTTATCCAGTACTGCACTTCCACCATTATCTAACAATCGCATATGGTTAGACTCGAAGGAACAATTAGTCACAGCCAAAGTAGCAAGATAATAGTAATTATCCAGCAATGAATTCGTAGTATGGCTATTATTAACAAATGTGCAGTTAACAAACTTCATATCACCCTCGTTACTGGTTGACATATTATTGGAAATAAAATTACAGTTGTATGCCGTAAAGGAACAACCCTCAAAACAGATTACCCCAAAGTAACCATTGACTATTGTAAGATCCTTCACGATGAGTGAAGAATTAGTAACAGCATTTAAATGGCAGACAGAAGTATTCAAGTCAATGACATGGTTATTGCCCTTAATTGTTACCGTCGTATGCTGTCTATCCTCACTGCCAACATCATAAAAGAAGTAAGTGCTACTGTCAGATTCAACATAATTCTTATCTCCAACCAATTCTATGATGTAATTATCTGCAGAGCTACCCTGTTTGGCGGCATCTTTGAAGCCATCATAATCTGTGACCTGTTGTATGTCAGTGGATGTAGCTGTCTTCGGACTTTCATGAACATCATATGACTCGTACTGAGTAGTATCCACAGATTCATCGGATACTGCGTAGACAGCCGACAAGGATAGTAGTGACACTATCAAAAAACATGCTAGAAATTTTAAATTCATTTACTTCACCTCCTTTCATAAGTTATAATTTGAAATAATATGTCCTTCAACGTCATAGTTGAAGTATATATACTATATATGGAAAAATAAGATAATAAATGTTATGGTGAACAAAAAAAATGGATATAACGCCGTTAAATATGATTCTGTGAATAAAATCAATACGACGTTATACTATGTTGCAATCTC
>MUZZ01000125.1:2137-3894 GCA_003266075.1 Methanosphaera sp. rholeuAM74 | reverse complement strand
CTACAAGATGGGGAGGTTCAATTTATATAGCTTAATTATCAAAATGTCATATTAAGTATTATTTATTAAAAAAAAATAACAAAAAAAGAAGTTTAGGAGATTAAAACAGTTTACATCTTACATGTTAGATACTACTACATCAGGGGATGAATATCCTGAGGAAGAACTACTTGATGAGTGACTAGATGNNCCATAGTTAATATAATTATCACCATAGTCGTCTGCAGTATCATTTACTTCTGTACTGTTATCCTCTTCTTGTATTGTTGGCTCACTAATGTCAAATGAGAGTATGTCTAACGTGTATGCGTCTACTTTTATGCTTCCTATTACTTGGCTTCCATTATCATCCTTGTATACTATGTTGAATGTGTAGTTTAGGGAGTCATTGGCTTCTTCTTTGTTAGCATATTGTAGTGATAGGTTACTTGCATAGTCATATCCCTTTGAGTCTAATTCTTGTTGTGCTCTTTGCAGACATTCCTCCTGTGTATGTGCCTGTGCATCCTTACTTTCTGGTTGGTATATGTCTAATAGCAGTTCTCCAGTATTTGCGTTGAATATCATCAGCTCTTTTCCGTTATTAACGTTTACTCTATATACTGGTGTATTATCTATTCCTTTATACAGTTCTATGTCGTATTTATCGTCACTTGATGCGTTGAAGTGTGAAGCGTATATTTCTTTTGCTTTTTGCAGTATTGCTTCCTGTGATATTTTTGCATTAATGTCTTTTGATTTTACCATACTCCAGACGTATTCTCCGAAGGTGTGTGTTAGTTTTATTTTACCTTTGGCAGTATTTTCTGGTAGGTAGTTTGCATCTATGTAGTAAATGTATTCGCTTGCACCATTATTGTTTTCAATACACACTATTGCTACATTACAGAGACTTCCATTTCCCATTAAGTATGGTCCACTTGTCTGTATTTCTATTTTTGAGTTACCAAATACATCTTTAAATATTTCGTATAGTCTGTCTTTTAGTTGACTTGGCGTTACAGGGCTGTTTGTCTTTTTTTCTCCCGGTTTTATTATTTTATTATATTCATCTATTGAAGTTATTTCTACTAGTTCTCCTGATTCATTTAATTTCAGTTTCACGTCTTCTTCGTTGTTTGTATTGTCTTGACTTGTCACGTAGACGTATGCTGATGCAGAAGTGATTAGTAGTAACGTTATTATAACTATGGGTAGTACTTCTTTTCTCATATTCTACTTCTCCATTCTTTTAATTCCTTTATGGATAAGGATATTTATGTAATGGAAATTATTTAATATTTTTGTGAGAATATTCCACAAGGTTCTAAAAAAAGATGAAGTTAATTGGGAGGTTATGATGATATTACTCTAGAATAGTTCGTTTGTAATCTCTTCTAGTTTTTCCAGGTATTGTTCTGGTGTTATTCCGTTAAGGTATGCGTATAACACGCTTCCTCCTGCTCCCACTCCTTCTTTAACAGAACCTTTAGCATAACTTGCTAGTCCTGGGTGTGTTGAGTTTTCAAGTTTAGGGTCTGTTGCGTATAGTGTTATGTCATCTATTTGTCTTAGTATGTCTAGTATATCAGAGGTTTCATCGTTTGCAACGTATACTGTTGTTGCTATTGCTAAGTTGCTGAAATCATATTCTGGGTCAATTGCTTTTATTAGTGCACATACTGCAGTCATCTGTGTTCCACCTGCTAGTGTTACTCCTACTTTGCTTCCAATGGCTATTCCTGCACATGCTATTAGTGATGGGTCTCCTGCTATTT
>MUZZ01000125.1:1241-2031 GCA_003266075.1 Methanosphaera sp. rholeuAM74 | reverse complement strand
TGGTCGCAGATACTTGAGAGTAGTTGTCCTGTTTCTTTTGCACTTTCAAATATTTCTTCTGGGTTTGGTACTCCTTTTCCTTCTTTTATATTTCCACCAGGTTGTCCGTTTAGGCTGATGTATGATGTTTGTGGTTCTACTTCTAGTCCTGCACTTATTGGTATGAATGGTAGGTCTAGTAGTTCTACTGTGGTTTTTGTTAATAGTCCTGGTGTTCCACCTGCTCCACTTATACCCGGAATTTTTGATACTCCTGTATTTCCAAGTACACATACAAATACCGTGTTTTTTGATTGTTCTAATGCTTTTAGTTGTTTGTCTGAACCGAATATTTTGACGTTATCTATCATTTTCTTTACTTCCATTATATTTGTGTTTTCGAATATAATATTAATTATTTGAATCTAATATATTAATGATTACGTGCGAGTATTAAAAGTTGCTTTATTTTATGCTCGTATATTAAATTTTCATTGATTGGGGTAATTTTCATGATTTGTTTGGGTATTGAGGGAACAGCTGAAAAGACTGGTATAGGTATTGTTGACTCGGATGGTAATATTTTGGCTACTTGTGGGGATCAGTTGTATCCTGAGGTTGGTGGTATTCATCCAAGGGAGGCTGCTAATTTTCATGCAGAGCATATTGTACCATTGATTAGGAATGCTTTGGATGATTCTGGATTGTCTTTGGATGATGTTGATTTGGTGAGCTTTTCTAAGGGTCCTGGTCTTGGTCCAGCGTTGCGTACTGTTGCTACTGCTGCTAGGAGTCTTTCTCAAAATATTGA
>MUZZ01000125.1:0-1235 GCA_003266075.1 Methanosphaera sp. rholeuAM74 | reverse complement strand
TTGTATGCTAGTGGTGGTAATACTCAGATTATTAGTTATGAGGCTGGACGTTATCGTATTATTGGTGAAACACTTGATATTGCCATTGGTAATTGTTTAGACCAGTTTTCTAGGGAGGTTGGTCTTGGTCATCCTGGTGGTCCTGTCGTGGAGGAGCATGCCTGTTTTAGTGATGAGGTCGTGTCTTTGCCATATGTTGTTAAAGGTATGGATTTATCATTTTCTGGTATTTTGACTAGTGCTATTAATAAGTTTAACAAGGGTGTTGACTTGGATGTTATATGTAACAGTTTCCAAGAGACATGTTTTGCCATGCTTTGTGAGATTACGGAGAGAGCTTTGAGTTATACTGGTAAGGATGAGGTTTTGCTTTGTGGTGGTGTTGCCGCTAATAAAACTCTAAGGTCTATGCTTAAGCGGATGTGTGATGAGCATTTTGTTGATTTTTATATGCCTCCTATGAAGTACTGTGGTGATAATGGTTCTATGATTGCCTATTTGGGTTTGCTTAGCTATGATGAGTCCTTGTGTGGTATTAGTAATAGTATTATTAATCCTAAGTATAGGACTGACCAAGTTCCTGTCACATGGATTGGTGGTGAGTTTAGTCATAATATTTCTTTGCCAGAGGATATATCATATAAGGGTGCTGAGGCTGATATTCAGGAAGTGTTATGGGATGGTAAAAGTGCTATAGTTAAGCATAGGATTAAGAAGGGTTATCGTAATGATTTATTGGATGATGAGTTAAGAACGAGAAGGACTCGTGAGGAGGCTAAGTTAATCTCTGATTGTAGGTCTTTGGGTGTTAGGACTCCTTTCATTTATTCTGTTGATTTGTCAGATAAAAGTATTCTCATGGAAAAAATTGATGCACCACAACTACAAGAAATAATCAAAAAGACGGTTGATATAAACGACCTTGATGAAATATTTGTCAGTATTGGAAGGGATATCTCTAAGATGCATGAGGGTAGTATAATCCATGGTGATATTACTACAGCCAATATACTAGTAGATAATAAAAAAATTATTTTCATAGATTTTGGGTTAGGTAAGTATAGTCAACTAGCAGAAGACATGGGAACTGACCTATTAGTACTTAAAAAATCCCTAACAACAATAATACCAGACAAATGTGATGAACTATTTCAACAGGTACTTAAAGGCTACAATAACAAAAAAATAGACAAAAAAATAAATGAAATAGAATCAAGGGGAAGATATCTCTAGAA
>MUZZ01000187.1:2312-4320 GCA_003266075.1 Methanosphaera sp. rholeuAM74 | reverse complement strand
CATGAGGACTTGAATGCTGATATTATTTGTCTGACTAGGACTAAAAGGTGTGACATTGATGCAGCACTTGATGCTGATGTTGATGGGATTATTACATTCATAGGTGCATCTGATTTGCATATAGACATTAAAATGAACAGGCCTCGTGAAGAAATTAAATGTTTAGCAATGGATGCCGTAGAGTATGGTAAAGAACATGGATTATTCGTTGCATTCTCAGCAGAGGATGCTACCAGAACAGAACTTCCAAAGCTAATTGACTTGTATAAGAATGCAGAGGAGTGTAAGGCTGATAGAATTCATATCGCCGATACTACTGGCTCCATTAACCCATATGCAATGCAATACCTTGTGAGAAATATCAGAAAGGAAGTTAACCTAGATATTGCACTTCACTGCCATAACGACTTTGGATTTGCAGTTGCTAACTCTATCGCAGGATTATTTGAGGGTGCATCTTCAATCTCCACAACAGTCAATGGTATAGGAGAAAGGGCTGGTAACGCTTCACTAGAAGAACTTATCATGTCATTAAAGCTACTCTACAATAAAGATTTAGGATTCAATACGGAGGTCATATACGAACTTTCACAGATGGTATCCGAGTACAGTAACATCCCTATACCAGATAGCAAGGCAATAGTAGGAAATAACGTGTTCAGACATGAATCAGGAATACATGTTGATGCAATAATAAAAAATCCATTATGCTATGAACCATTTTTGCCTGAAATGATTGGAACCAAAAGACAGATTGTGCTTGGCAAACACTCTGGAAAGGCTGCCGTAGAAGAAAAGTTGGACACCCTCAACATCAAGGTAAGTGACGAAAAATTATTAGAAATTGTTAGACTAGTCAAAGAGGAAAGAGAAAAAGGGGAAGAAATTACTAATGAAAAATTCTCCCAGATACTAAGCAAGGCTAACGTGGAATACTAAGTGATTTTATGAATATAACAGAAAAAATTCTGGCAAAAGCTTCACATAGGGATGAAGTAAGTGCTGGTGACACAGTAAATGCAGACATTGACCTAGCTATGAGCCATGATGGTACAAGTCCACCAACCATAAAGGTATTCGAGAAAATTGCTGATAAAGTCTGGAATCCAGATAAGATTGTCTTAGTATTTGATCATAATGTGCCAGCCAACACCATGGGTTCAGCAGAGTTTCAACAGGTTGTAAGAGAATTTGCCAGAAAACAGGGCATTAATAATATCTACAAGCAGGGCGAAGGAATTTGTCATCAAGTACTACCCGAAATGGGTCATGTTAAGCCATCAACTGTGATTGTGGGTGCAGACTCCCATACATGCACATATGGTGCTTTCGGAGCATTTTCCACAGGACTTGGTGCAACAGACCTTGCAATGGTATATGCTACTGGTCAAACATGGTTTAAAGTGCCAGAAAGCCTTAAAATAAATGTTACTGGTAACCTGCCAGGGAATGTCTACTCCAAGGACTTAATCCTCAACATCATCAAGAGGCTTGGTAGCTATGGTGCCACCTACAAGAGCCTGGAATTTCATGGAAACGTTATTGATGAATTGTCTGTAGATGCACGTATGACCATGACCAATATGGTGATTGAGTGTGGTGCAAAAAATGGTATAATGATACCTAATAAAAGTACTAAACAATACCTTAAAGATAGGAATATCAACAATTACACTATCACAAGACCTGATAGTGATGCTGGTTATGAAAAAATCTACGATTTTGAGGTAGATGACTTACAGCCACAAGTAGCCTGTCCACATAATGTTGACAACGTTGAGGACGTTGGAAAGGTAGAGGGCATCACTATTAATCAGGCAGTACTTGGTTCATGTACTAATGGAAGATATGAAGACTTAGAACAGGCAGCATCCATCATTCAAGGACATAAAGTGCATGATGATGTTCAGTTACTGGTATTTCCAGCTTCTAGGAAAATTTATTCTGACGCTATTGATAATGGGATTATTAAGACCCTGCTTGATGCTAATGCAATAATATGTAATCC
>MUZZ01000187.1:1978-2291 GCA_003266075.1 Methanosphaera sp. rholeuAM74 | reverse complement strand
AACAGGAACTTCCTCGGACGTATGGGTAGTGCAAAGTCCCAGGTTTATCTATCAAACCCAGAGGTAGTTGTCGCTTCAGCAATTAACGGAGAAATAACTGATCCTTCCAAGATTACTAAAAAGTAACTTTAGTTAATATTCGAACTTTAAGTGTCTAAACTAAAAAAAAAGGAGTTTTGGTGTGGAGGGCAATTACATATTACTTATTTTTCTTCTCTGATTTTTTCTTTAAGATAATTTAACAAATCACCTCGTACATCATCATAGGTTAATGCCATGTCAATAGAGCTTTTAAGCCATTCAATGGTGTTTC
>MUZZ01000187.1:0-1918 GCA_003266075.1 Methanosphaera sp. rholeuAM74 | reverse complement strand
ACATTTTCTTGTTCATTTATTGCATCGGTTAGCTGTATCTCTCCTCCAACACCAGCCTCAATTGAATTTAATTTGTCGAAAATGTCTGGCGTTAAAATGTATCTTCCAGTTATTCCAAGATTTGATGGTGCATCTTCAAGTTTTGGCTTTTCTACTAGGTTATTGACTTGGTACACGTTGTCTTCTACTTCAACTCCGTCGACGATACCGTATCGTTCTATTTTATGTTGTGGCAATTCTTCTATGGCAATTACTGATCCACCATATTTTTCATGTACATCCAGTAGTTGTTTAACACATGGAGTATGTGAATATGTTATGGTATCTCCCAGTAATACTGCAAAAGCTTCATCACCAATGTGATTCTGTGCACAACTAATGGCATCCCCTAATCCGTTTTGTTTTTTCTGTCTTACATAGTATACATTGGCCATGTTAGTTATGTTCTGGACTTCTTCAAGGTATTCGTATTTACCTTTCTGTTCTAGGTTATATTCTAATTCAAAGGATCTGTCAAAGTGGTCTTCTATAGTACGTTTTCCTTTTCCAGTGATTATTAGTATATCATCTATACCAGAGTTTACTGCCTCTTCTACTACGTATTGTATTGTTGGCTTATTGAAGACTGGTAGCATTTCCTTTGGTTGTGCTTTCGTTGCTGGTAAAAATCTTGTACCTAAACCTGCTGCTGGAATCACAGCTTTCATTTTGAATCCACCTCACAATTTTATTACCGAATTTTCACCCATCACTAAACTTCTTCCCTTTGGATATGTGTCTTTGTCTGTCACTATTTTAGAGTTTAATCCTAGTAAACTTTCTGTTATTCTTTTGTCTGATTGTATAACAGAGTTTCCTATTACTATTGAGGAGTCTATTTCGGACTCTATTAGTTGTGTGTTGTCTCCTATAGAGGTGTATGGTCCTACATATCCTTTGATTTCACAGTTTTCTCCTATTATGCATGGTCCTTTAATTACTGAGCCTTCTTTTATTACCGTATTTTCTCCTATCTGTACTCTTCCTTTTATTTTGACATTGTCCTCTATTTTTCCTTTGATGTCTGTTTTCAATGTTTCAAGTATTAACTGGTTAGCATCAAGGACATCTTCTGGTTTTCCTGTGTCTTTCCACCATCCTTCTACGATAAATGAATCCACGTTGAGGTCATCATCTATTAATTGTTGTATTGCATCGGTTATTTCTAATTCGTCACGCCATGATGGTTTGATTTTGTCTATTGCACAGAATATGTTCTCCTTGAAAAGGTATATTCCCACTAGTGCTAGGTTACTTTTTGGATGTTCTGGTTTTTCAACTAGTCTTATGACTTCTTCTTTCTCATTGACTTCTGCTACACCAAACTGTCGTGGATCTTCAACTGCTTGTAATAGTATCCTTGCGGAGAAGTCTGAGTCATCGAATCCTTCGACGAACTCTTGTATACCTGATTTCAGGATGTTGTCTCCCAAGTACATTACAAATGATTCATCACCAACAAAGTCCTGTGCTGTTTTGGCTGCATGTGCCAAACCTTTAGGTTCTCCCTGCATGATGTAAGTAATATTCACTCCTAGTTCTGAACCGTCGCCTAAAGCATCCTTAATCTTGTTAGGCATATTTGTACCGAGGATAATACCTATATCTGTTATACCTGCCTGCCTTAAATCGTCTATAGCATAGTATATAACTGGTTTATTGGCTATTGGAATTAATTGTTTAGGACCAGTATGTGTGAGTGGTCTTAAACGTGTCCCATGACCTCCAGATAATATAATTCCCTTCATAGTGTAATCTCCTTAAAATTATTAAATTCTAAAATTTTTAATCTATATTAAGTGTTTATCACTTTAATAAGTATATATATTTTGTTATAGTAATTAGTTAAAGGAAGATAGGATGAAAAATTGTTTTAAAC
>MUZZ01000081.1 GCA_003266075.1 Methanosphaera sp. rholeuAM74 | reverse complement strand
ACGTAGTAACAAGACACAGTAAAGGTTATGCTATACCATGTAACGCAGCAGCTATGGCCTTAGATGCAGGTACACAGATGTTCTCTGTGGAAGCAACCTCAGGATTAGTTGGAGAAGTTTACGGTAGTGTAGACAACTTAAGAGAACCAGTAAAATACGTTGCTGAAGGAGCTAGTCAAATAAAAGATAAACTCTAAAATGGGAAGTTAAAAATATGACAACAGATGTAGATGAATCAAAAATGGATAATATTATCAAAGCAACAGATGTAAAAATATTTCCACACAGAATATTGAAACCACAAACAACGGAAAATATCCTCTCACAAATACTTGAATTAGATGGAGTATTAAGGGTTTTAATAAATGGTAAATCCCTCCCAACAATGGTAAATTTTGGACCAGCAAAGGGATTACCAGTAAATCACACAGATAGAAAAACTATCAACGTGAATGGAAACGAAGTTCCTCTACGAGTATCTGTTGGCGAAATAATTTTAACAGTCCAATTAGACAATCTTGAAGATTTTGTAACACAAGTCGATAGAATTTTAGAAGAATCCTTGAACTTCGGCTATGATTTAGACGTTGGAATATTCACAAAACATGCAACATCAGTCTCAGACTACATGAAGTATGGTGAAGGATTCGAAGATAAAATTGATTCAAGACTTATCGGATTAGTAGATCCTAGTGCAAAATCATCAGAAACTATTAGATACATTAGGTGATTGTAAATGGCATATGACGTACAATTTTATCCTGGAGAAAGTGTTATAGCAGAAAACCGTAGAAAACACTTAAATCCAGAATATGAACTAAAAAAATTAAGAACTATTGCAGATGATGATGTAGTAAAACTTTTAAGTCACAGAAACCCAGGGGAAGGTTACAAAACAGTACACCCACCTCTAGATGAAATGGACTTTGAAGAAGATGCAATGAAAGACTTCGTAGAACCAATCGACGGAGCAAAAAAAGGAATTCGTATAAGATACGTACAATTCGCAGACTCAATGTATAACGCTCCTGCTCAACCATACGACAGGGCAAGATCATACATGAGAAGATTCAGAGGAGTAGATACAGGTACACTTTCAGGAAGACAAGTAGTTGAAATGAGGGAATCTGACTTAGAAGAAACCTCCAAATTATTATTAGAATCCGAATTCTTCGATACAGCAAAAACAGGTTTAAGAGGTGCAACCGTACACGGACACTCCTTAAGGCTTGACGAAAACGGTTTAATGTTCGACGCTCTACAGAGATACGTATACGATGAAGAAAAAAATCACGTAGTATATGTAAAAAACCAAGTAGGTGTAGAACTCGACGAACCTATCGATGTAGGAGAACCACTACCTGAAGATGAACTTAAGAAAATAACAACTATCTACAGAACAGACAACATTAGTCTAAGAGATGACGAAGAAGTTATCAAAGTAGTTGAAGAAATTCACTTCGCAAGGACCGATGGTGGTTACGGATTAGAAGTTTATAACGACGACTTACAAAGTAAATTAGGTGGTAACTAATGGATAACGAAAAAAGATTATTCTTAAAGGCTTTACAAGAA
>MUZZ01000159.1 GCA_003266075.1 Methanosphaera sp. rholeuAM74 | reverse complement strand
CAAGGGAAGTTTAAAAAAATGAAAATTGCATCCTTTTTTTGGAGGAGTTGGAGGACTTGATTTAGGTTTTAAAAATGGGGATTTTGGATATTAGTCTTTGCCAATTATAATTGGATGGGTGTTGGAAGACCTGCTAAGATAATCATAGCCGAAACTGGATATTATTCTGTTGAAAAAGTTGAAAGCCAGGGTATTGCTGACGTTATAGTTTTTATAGGTGGTCAACCATGTCAGAGATTGTCTTTGGCTGGCTCTATGAATGGGATTAATGATTCTAGATGTCAATTATATGATATATCTTCGATTAATTGAAGCCTAGAAACCTAAACTTTTTTTTGGCTGGGAAAAGGTTAGGGGAATGTTTTGTAAAACTCATCTACTAGAATGGGAAAAATTCAAATAGAGTCTGAAGGAAGTTGGATACAATTATTCATAGTACCTGTTGGTTTACATGAAAGCCTAAACTGGGCATCCAGATTTAGATAAACATGATTTTTAAAGTATATGGAAATAATCTAAGTTAAAAAGAGTATCCGAGGAGAATACATGATTAAAGAAGAAGAGATAAGCATAAAGTCAACCCATATATATCTTAAAAGTGATATTGTACTGCATAAACTAGATGATGTGATAAATAAACAGTACACTATACTTGAAGACAAAATAGCAAGAGATAAGAATTTCACATCATATGAAGCACCAGAATTTGATAGCACGCACAGGATACTAGAGCTTACCACACGTGCTGGTAGAATTGCTGGAATTGGTGCGATGTCTGCCGTGGCAGGAAGTATTAGTCAGATATGCTTGGAACACCTGGAATCCATGGGTACGAGGTATTCATTAATAGAAAATGGTGGAGATATAGCCCTGAAAGTGAATAAAAAGACTTACATATCAGTTTATGCAGGAGAAAGCCCTTACTCTGACAAGGTAGCATTTAAAGTTAAAGGATATCATGGTGGAATCTGCACATCATCTGGCAGTGTAGGTCATTCTAAAAGCTTCGGAAAAACAGATGCCACAATAGTGTTTGGAAGACAGGCCAGTATATGTGACAGCCTGGCAACAAGAATAGCAAACCATGGATTGGGAGAAGACTATGATGAAATAGTTAACAATAGTCTGGAAGAGGCTGAGGGGTATCGTGACTACTATGATGGAGTAATGGTTATAAAAGATGATGTGATGGGAAAAATTGGTCATATACCACCAATAGTAGCTATACGTGACTAGAGGTTGTCCAGGCAAACCTCCTGTAGTACCTGTGCATCAGGGTTATCTGGATACATTACAAGTACCTTGTTAAAGCATTCTATGGCATCCCTGAAGTTATCTAACTCCATAAGCGCAACACCCTTATTGTTAAGTATAATCGGATTATGTTTATCCGTTTTAAGAGCGTTATCATAGCATTCAATGGCTTCATCGTAGCGTTGAAGACCAAGCAGGGTGTTAGCCTTACTAGCCCACATATTAGCATCATCCAAGCTGTTATCCAAGCACAATGCTATGGATTTATCATATGAAATCAGAGCATCCTCACTTTTTCCTAGCATGTTAAGTATTGTTCCACGTTCATTCCACACGTCAGGGTTAGTATCATCTATACGGATTACATAATCAAAGAACTTAAGAGCTCGTTCAAAATCACCCAGCATCTCATAAATCAATCCCCTCCAATACAGTATAGTGGTATTCTGGGAGTTGAGCTTCAAAGCCTCATTATTCATCTTCAAAGCCTCTTCTGGGTCACCCTTATTAATGTATACTATGGCAAGGTTGTTATAGAGGTACTCATTGTTTGGTTCTATCTTAATAGCGTTCCTATAATACTGTATGGCATCCCCAAACTGGCCAAGACGGGTGAGGTTATCACCTATACGATTAAGCAGATACACATCCCATTCATCATACTCAAGGGCGGCCTTATAACATACAGATGACTGTTCATACTTACCCATGTCAAAGAGTATGTCAGCCTTCTTCATTATCATGTTCTTCTGGTCAATGACAGAACCTTCCCACTGTTCAACGGGCAACTTACGGAAAGAAAAAATCTGGAACTCATCCCCATCAGATGTATTGTTAGGATAGGTCTTTTTTAGGTCATCCTCCATCTCCCTAGCAGACTTATAACCTAGATTAGTGGCAATACGACCATTGTTAACAATCTCTTCAAAGGACAATATATTCACTTGAGTAACTTCTGCCTCAAAAATCTTCTCACGTTCCTTTGACAGTATATTCCAGTAACAGTAAAGCCTATCACCCCTATACAATGGAGTCTTCCACAAACGGCGTATGGTCATGTTACGTTTACCAGTTATCAAGTCGATATCCTTGTTTTTCAATAATAATATAGGCATAACAATTCCCTTTCTTTAATCCATATTTCGTATTATAGTCTGGTTACCAAACTGGTTAGATTTAAGATGAATCTCTGGTATAGACACATCCAATGACTCTATAATCCTCACTAAATCCTCTGGGTTAGGTTCATCAACTGAAGATAGACCAGAATCCAAGGTCACCCTATTTCTAAACTGCTGGAGAGTATACATGTCACAGTTAAGATTTCTTGTGATTTCTACTATATCCTCTGGTACTAACAAATCAGGAACATAGGTAGTGCGACATTCAAGAAAAATTCCACTATCCATTATAAGATTAATTGACTGGTTAATTAACTCTGAAACGTTGCTTGGATAGACGTCGGAAATCTTATAATACTTATCTAGTGGAGCCTTAATATCCATTGCAACATAATCTATGTCATCCAAAACCTCTGTTAACTTATCAGGATGCAGACCATTAGTGTCAAGCTTCACAAGAAGGTTGTTCTGTTTAGCCTTAGCTATAAATCCCTTAATGACATCCACGTGAAGTAATGGTTCGCCACCACTTAACACGATAGCGTCAATAAAATCAATGTTGTTATCAATTTCCTCTTCTATCTCTTCAACATCCCACCTACTCAAATGCTCATTCTTAATCAGTTGTGGATTATGACAATACTTACATCTTAAATCACATCCAGGAGTAAATAACACCAAAGCCATTTTACCAGGAAAATCCAGTGAAGAATAATTAGGCTGTATATTCATATAAACACACTTCCACAACAGTTACGTTAAGAGAAAAAAACATTGATACGATAGAATATATTTATGTAAAACAAAATATAAAAAAATAATGATTCAAGAAAAAGTAGTGGATAATAATGATAACTTCAAAATATCCCTTTTTTTGATTTTAGAATATATTATAATGGAAGAATTAAGAGATACTTTATAATTTTGGTGAACTTTCAAAGTCATTGTCCAAAGATTAGTAAGTTTTTGATTAAATACGAAATCATATTAGTAACCTTGTTCATAAGTAAAGACTATAAGAGATATTAAAAAAGATATACTTTAATTTGAAACTAGGAGGTCAAGCCCATGAATGATAACAAAGTGAAAGTATTTGATGGAGCTAAAGTGATAGGTGACGTTAAACTATCGGATAATGTGTCCATATGGTATAATGCCGTGGTGAGGGGTGATGAAGCTCCAATTAGTATTGGAGAAAATTCTAATGTTCAGGATAATTGTGTTATACATGTTAGTGATGGTTATCCCGTTGAAATTGGAGAAAACGTTTCGGTAGGTCATGGTGCGATAATACATGGTTGTAGCCTAGAAGATAACGTGTTAATCGGCATGGGTGCTATTGTACTTAATGGTGCAAAGATTAGTAGAAATTGTCTTGTAGGTGCAGGAGCACTAGTGACGGAAAATAAAAGCTTTCCAGAAGGTTCACTCATTATTGGTTCACCTGCAAAGGCTGTAAGAGATTTGACTGAAGATGAGATTAGTAGTATACAAAGAAATGCTGATACCTATGTTAGATTAGCATTCGAAAAATAAAATTATGTGGAGGATGTGATATACATGGTGGAAACTAGAAAAGTTTTAGATGAATTCAATACATACGTTCCTGGTCGTTCAAAGAAGGAAATTGCACAGAAGTATGGAATAAAAGAGGAAAATATAATAAAGTTAGGTTCTAATGAGAATCCGTGGGGTGCATCACCCAAGGCAAAACAGGCAATCATCGACTGTGTTGATGAGATAAACAGATACCCTGAAAGTAACCATGAGTACTTAAAAGAAGAAATTGCCCGTTATGCAGGTGTGGATAAGGACATGGTCATCGTTGGTGGAGACGGAGCTGATGAACTGTTCGACGTACTTGCAAAGGCATTGATTGACCCTGATGATGAGTTCATAGTCCACCCACCCACATACACGTATTATGAGTACGTCTTCAAACAGCACAATGCTAAAGCAGTCTATGCTAGCTGGAATGTTGAAGAAAACTGCCTTGATGTTGAATCAGTCTTAAACAATATCACGGATAGAACAAAGGCAATATTCCTTTGTACTCCCAACAATCCCACTGGTGGACTTATAGCACAGGAGGACATAGTCCGTATCATAGAATCCACCGATGCACTAGTAGTGGTTGATGAGGCTTACTGGGAATTCTCAGAAACTAATAATGTCAACCTGTTAAGTGAATATGATAACGTCTTCATCATCAGAACATTCTCAAAGGTCATGGGTCTTGCTGGTTTGAGGATAGGTTATGGATTGACTTCACCAGAATTAGTTGAAAAGATGTCCAGGATAAAACCAGTATTCAGCCTAACCGTACCATCCCAGAGGGCTGTTATTGCAACATTATCCGATGAGGACTACATTAAAGAATCAACGAAGAAAAGTATCGAGGAAAGAGAATACCTCTATGACAGCATTAGCAGAATAGACAATGTTAAGATTTATCCATCAAAATCAAACTACTTGCTCATGGATATACGTGAAACAGGTTTCACGGCAGCCCAGCTAAGTGCCAAACTAATGGAGTACGGAGTTATAGTGCGTGACTGTACGAGTTTCCAGGAAATGGATGAATATTATATAAGAATTAGTGTTGAAACCCATCCAAAGAATGTTAAGTTTGTTAAAATACTAGAAGAAGTTGTAGGATAGATAGATAACTCGTCACCACCCAGTCACCCCATTTTTTTTAGTGTCTAGTGGGGTTATGATATATTAATGCTGCTACTACGCTAGCCCTTTGTTCTACCCTGTGTGTTTGTATTATCGACTTATACTTAGTCATTTCTAAGCCCCTTTTTTCCAGCATATACTCTGCCATATAACGTGCCTCATCCTCTAACTCTTGTTTTAACTTGTTTACTCCACTAGTTTCTACCACGCAGCCCATCTGTTCTGATTGGGCATATGCCAGTACAGCTGCTATCACATCATCAGGTGTTTGTGAGTACTGGTGTGATAGAACACAATTTGTCATCTCACCAGGCTCTAGTTTAGGCATTGGAATCTCATATGTATCGGCAGCTAACATACTGGAAACTGGTACTAGGTTAACATTTCCTATTCCAGCATCCAATAATGCGTTGTCGAATGCATTGAGTTTATTAGGACCCTCAGCTTTGCCCTTTGTTAATGTTATTTCCATCCACATCATCCCCTGATTAATTAAGCTTAAGTAATAGTTATATTAATTATTCTTATATATCATTTTTGGATGACACAAAGTGTGTAACATTAAATGTATATACAACTCTGATTATAATATTATACGAGACTGACACATAAAAATTAGAAATAAGAAAATAGAAGTAAAGTAAACTTATAAACATATAAATTACATAATGTACTTACATTATATATAAACATATTAGGATAATACTAACAACTAACAGCATAATAATTATTAGGGGAGCGTGATTACATAGTAAATATAGAAGAAAATGATAAGTTATCATTAAACCAAGAGTTAAGACAAAATGATGAGATACCTGTTCCAGAAAGCAACGATGAAACTACCATAGATAAAAGAGGTGATGAAGTAGCAGATGGCATCCTACCAGTAATCATCATACCCAACACCATATTCCTGCCACATACACGTATGAGCGTTAATGTAGACAAACAACATACTGCTAAGATTCTTGAAAACATCAACGAAGAGCAACACGGAGTAATACTAACTCCCAAGAAGATTGAAACAGATGAAAACAACGTCGAATTCTATGATGTGGGTACTATCCTCGAAATAAAAAACATGGATGAAACTGCCCAAGACTACATTCTAGACATAGAAGTTAAGGATAAGGTATTCATAAAAAGGATTACAGAAGAAAAGAATCGTTTCTATTGTGAATACTTGATTATGGAGGAAATAAACAACATCACACCCGAGGAGTCAAAAACGTTCAATAAACAGATAAACGACCTAGTAAAGATGATAAGCCAAATCATCCCCCAAAGTGATATGTATGCCCAACAAATCATTAACAAGGTAGACATCCAAGAGAAGGTTGCGGAGATATTCCCATACATCAAAGTTACAATAGAGAAGAAACAAAAACTGCTTGAAAGGAAATCCGTTAAGATAAGAACCCTCGAAGTAATAGAGTTACTTGCCGAACAGAAGGATGCCATGTATCTTCAAATGCAGATAGCTAAGAAGCTTAACGAGGACATGAACCAGATACATAAACAGACCCTCCTGCGTGAACAGATGAAGATGATACAGGAAGAACTCGGAATGACCGATGAGGAAAGCAAGACCTACCGACAAAAAGTAGAAGAAGCAGACCTCCCAGAGGAAGTCAGGGAAGTAGCATTTGAGGAAGTCTCCAAACTAGAAAGGCAGGGACCCAACAACTCAGAGGAAAACATAATCAGAAACTACTTAGACACCATCCTAAAACTGCCATGGCATAAAAGCAACAAAAAAGAAATAGACATCAAAAAAGCACAAAAACAGTTAGACAACGACCATTATGGACTAAAAAAGGTTAAAAAACGTATCATCCAACACCTGACTGTTATGAAGATGAAAGACGACAAACAAGGATCCATCCTACTATTTGTAGGACCACCAGGAACTGGTAAGACAAGCCTCGGAAAAAGCATTGCAACAGCACTAAATCGGCCATACATACGAGTAAGTCTAGGAGGAGTTAAAGACGAATCAGAGATAAGAGGACACAGACGAACATACCTAGGAGCACTGCCTGGACGAATAATTTCTGGAATGAAAAAGGCTGGAGAAACCAATCCAGTATTCATCCTAGACGAAATAGACAAGCTCACCGAATCAGTGAATGGAAACCCCACAAGTGCACTGCTAGAAGTACTAGACCCAGAACAGAATGACACATTCTCAGACCACTACCTAGAAGTAGCATACGACTTATCCGATGTCTTCTTCATCGCAACAGCCAACTCTCTACAAGACATACCAGCACCACTACGAGACAGACTAGAAATAATAGAACTAGAAAGCTACACCAACCAGGAAAAGACCCACATAGCAAGAGAACACCTCATACCAGAAGTACTCGAAGAACATGGACTAAGCAAGGACGACCTCATAATAGAAGATGACGCCCTCAACACACTAATAGAGAAATACACCAAGGAAGCTGGAGTACGAAGCCTCAAACGTGAAATAGCAGCCATAGCACGTGCAACTACAGAAAAAATAGTTGTCGACGACATAGACCTACCATTCATCGTAAAAGATGAAATGCTATACGACATACTTGGACATGAAAAGGCACACTACGATATAGTTCCAGACAAACAGCCAGCAGGTGTTGTTACAGGACTAGCATGGACCCCAGTAGGAGGAGACATACTCTACATAGAAGCGGCCATGACTCCAGGTAAAGGCAGATTAGAACTCACTGGTAAACTAGGTGACGTCATGAAGGAATCAGCACAAATCGCATACACACTAATCAAATCACGGCTAGGTAGCATCGCTAAGGAAGAAAACTTCGATGAGGTAGACCTACACATACACGTACCGGAAGGATCAATACCAAAGGACGGCCCATCAGCTGGTGTGACCATACTAACCACGATTGCATCCATAGTAACATCCACACCAGTAGACTCCAAACTTGCAATGACTGGAGAAATATCATTAAGGGGAAAAGTACTGCCCATAGGAGGAGTAAAAGAGAAAGTAATAGCCGCACAAAGATCTGGCATCACCAGGATACTGCTACCAGAAGACAACATTAAAGACCTGGACGACGTACCAGACGAGGTCAAAAACAAGATAGAATTCAAAGCCGTCACAACCATCGACGAAGTACTATACGAAACACTGTCAATCAAACTACCAGAAACAGAGCTAATAAACATTGACGTAGAGAAAATAAATGTTGAATAATAAGCCTATAAACAAGCCCCGTTAGAGTAAAAACTATGTAACCACCCACAAACTCACTCTTTTTCCCGACCAGATATCAGTATTAATTGTTTTCTTTCATGTCAATGCAGATATGCTTAACAATGTAATAATGGTGAATATTATAAACATTAGTCTCATCAGACATTAATATGGGAGTAATGATATCGTGAGTTGGTTTATTATGTGATTTCATTGTTAATGTCAATTTAGATTCTTGAAATTTCATGTAATATTAAATAGAAATAGATATGTATTGATAAGAATAAGAAGAAATATGTAAATTTGTAGAAAAAAAATACTATAAAATGATTTTCTCATAATATGTTTTTTCAATTATCATGATTTTCAAGTTTTTCCATAATATCTTTGTTTGAAATAATTTTCTTTAATAGTGGTGTTAACGCATCGGTTATACTCATCTTGAACCTCTCCGTCTTGTAGAAG
>MUZZ01000110.1:6916-7539 GCA_003266075.1 Methanosphaera sp. rholeuAM74 | reverse complement strand
AATCGTTGATGCAGGAGCAAACGTACTGTTCGTACAAAAAGGTATCGACGACTTAGCACAACACTACTTAGCTAAAGCAGGTATCTTAGCAACCAGAAGAGTTAAAAAATCTGACATGGAAAAATTAGCAAAAGCAACCGGTGGAAAAATCGTAACCAACATCCAAGACTTAACCGCAGCTGACTTAGGAGATGCAGGTTCTGTAGTAGAAGACAAAGTATCCGGTGACGACATGATATTCGTCAAAGAATGTAAAGATCCAAAAGCAGTAACATTACTCCTAAGAGGTTCAACAAGCCACATCGTAGACGAAATCGAAAGAGCAGTCGAAGACGCAATAGGAGTAGTATCCTCAACAGTCGAAGACGGAAAAGTAGTCGTCGGTGGAGGAGCACCAGAAATATCCATAGCAAAAGGATTAAAAGAATATGCTGAAACCATAAGTGGAAGAGAACAATTAGCAGTATCTGCATTCGCAGAAGCATTAGAAGTAGTTCCAAGAACCCTAGCAGAAAACGCTGGATTAGACAGCATAGACTCATTAGTAGACCTAAGAGCTGCACACGAAGACTCCATATACATGGGATTAAACGTATTCGAAGGTGGAGTAGCTGACATGAAAG
>MUZZ01000110.1:0-6898 GCA_003266075.1 Methanosphaera sp. rholeuAM74 | reverse complement strand
AGCAGCAGAAGCAGCAGAAATGATTCTAAGAATCGATGACGTAATCTCATCTTCCAGCCAAGGTGACGTTGCAGCAGCAAATGCCGCAGCAGAAATGGGTGGAATGGGTGGCGGAATGCCTCCAATGTAAGTACCACAATAAACACTTACAACTAAGTTATGTATTAAACATAACAACCACTATTTTTTTTTCACATACCCATAATTATATCTACTTTTTTCTTCATAACTAATAACTAATTACTCTAGCTTATCTAATGGAGATTACACCATGGACGAAATTCTCGATTTTGATGAAACATTCTTCGGCAACCTAGATGAATACAAAAAACTAATCATAGGATTACTCGAATCATTAAAAGAAGTTACTCCAAGCACGT
The DNA here is from genome assembly GCA_003266075.1 of Methanosphaera sp. rholeuAM74. Lineage (GTDB taxonomy): Archaea > Methanobacteriota > Methanobacteria > Methanobacteriales > Methanobacteriaceae > Methanosphaera. The sequence continues at coordinate 6,518 of MUZZ01000110.1, read as the reverse complement.
TCTGGAGCATGGAAAGTGATGAAGTAAAGGGATTATCCACAATAATGACTATAAAAATCATAGAATTAGTCCTAAACTCCCTGGACAAAGTATCCGACAAACTATACTGTACTAACCTAGTAACCCATGAATTCCCATTCTTTGTCGAAACAAAAGAAATGATTGAACTGCTCCTATTAGACCCATTCTATGAGTCTGATGACTACATCAACCTAGCAATCACCTTATTTTCAGAGTTTTTCACATTGCTTGAAGTCAAACTATTACTCTTTGGGGGATGTAGCATGGAGATAGAAGCACCAGTAGAGGTAATGCTAGAATATGACATGGAACTCGACAAGTACCTAGATAAATTCGACAAATATAAGGATGACTTCATTAAGCTACATGTTGAAGATATCTAGCTAAAAAAAGTATTAAATTGGGGTGGGGATGATCTTGTTTTCTATAAACTTCTGGATAGAACGTGTACAGCTGCTGTACCACCAGTTCCACCGACATTATGTGTGAGTCCTATTTCTGCACCTTCGACCTGTCTTTTACCAGCGTCTCCTCGTAACTGCCACGTTATTTCTGTAGCCTGTGCAATTCCTGTTGCACCTAATGGGTGTCCTCTAGCTTTAAGTCCACCTGATGGGTTTACTGATACATCACCATCTATTTCTATTAATCCATCCTCTATTGCCTGTCCACCTTCTCCTTTTTCAAAGAATCCTAGGTCTTCTATTGCAAGTAATCCGTTTATACTGAAACAATCATGTACTTCTGCTACATCAACATCTTTTGCAGTGATACCTGCTATGTCATATGCCTTCTTGGATGATATCCTAGTTGAGTCTAGTTGTGTTAAACTTTTCCTGCTGTGTAGGTTTATAGTATCTGATGCCTGTGTGGATGCCTTTATGTAAATAGGAGTGTCACTATATTTCTTGGCTTCCTCTGCTGGACAGACTATTACAGCTGCTGATCCATCTGATACAGGTGAGCAGTCTAGGAGGTTCATAGGCTCAGCTACTGGTGATGATTTTAGCACTGCTTCTACACTTATGGCTCTCTGGAATTGTGCTTTAGGATTCAGTGCACCATTTTTATGGTCAAGAACGGCGAATCCTGCAATTTGTTCTCTTTTTGTACCGTATTCATGCATATGTCTTCTTGCCATCATAGCGTATAGTGCTGGGAATGTTACTCCTTGTTGTGCTTCCCATTCCTGGTCTGATGCGGCTGCTATTGCTGGTGTGGCATCTACTACGTCAGTCATTTTTTCAACACCAGCTGCCATTACATTATCATAGAATCCTGATGCCACAGCCATTACTGCCTGTCTTAGGGCTAATCCTCCTGATGCACATGCTGCTTCTACTCTTGTTGCAGGTATTGGTGTTAATCCGGAGTGTTCTGCTATTAGTGATCCAATATGTTCTTGTCCTACGAATAGTCCTCCAGACATGTTTCCGATGTACATTGCATCTAGGTCTTCTCCACCCATCTGTGCGTCTGTTATTGCTCCTACTCCTGCTTCTACTACTAAGTCTCGGAATGATTTATCCCAGAGTTCGCCGAATTTTGTTTGAGCTACTCCTACTATTGCAACATCTCTCATAGTTCTTCCTCCTCATCTTTTTTTTTAGTTCATTTTTATTTTACCTTTAAATTTGGCATAGGTAGCATAGTTTACGTATGTTAGGTTTTTCTCTAGGTCGGCTATTGTTTTTGTTTTGTTCTGTACTTCTGTTATTCTGTCGTTTACGGTGATTGTGAATGCGTCACTTCCTGCTCCTGATCCATAGGATACTGCGAATATCTTGTCTCCTGGTTTTGCTATGTCAAGTACTGATGCTAGTCCGAGTGGTGTAGCTCCTGAATATGTGTTTCCTATGGTTGGTGTTAGTAATCCTTGTTGGTATTGTTCTTGGGTGAATCCTAGTTTTTTTGCTGCTCTTATGTAGAATTTTCCGTTTGGTTGGTGGAATACTGCGTAGTCATAGTCTTCTGCTGTTGTGCCGGTTTCTTCTAGCATTCTTTCTGCAGCTCCTAGGACGTGTTTGAAGTAGGCTGGTTCTCCTGTGAATCTTCCACCGTGTGATGGGTATGCTTCTCCTTCTCTCCTGTAGAAGTCTGGTGTGTCTGTAGTGTAGCTACAGGTTTTTTCTATGTCTGCTATTGTATTTTCTTCTCCTATTATGAATGCTGCTCCACCTGCTGATGCGGTGTATTCTAGTGCATCTCCTGGTGCTCCTTGGGATGTGTCTGCTCCTATTGCTAGTGCATATTCTACCATCTTGGATTTTACTAGTCCTACTGCTGCTTGTATTCCTGCTGTTCCAGCTTTACATGCAAATTCTAGATCTGCAGCTGTCATGTTTGGTGCAGCTTGTATTGCATCTGCTACTATGGTTGCTGTTGGTTTTACTGCGTATGGGTGTGATTCGGATCCTACATAGATTGCTCCTATTTTTTGTGGGTCTATTTCTGCTCTTATTAGTGCTCTTCTTGCAGCTTCTACTGATATGGTTACTGTGTCTTCATCTGGTCCTGGTACTGATTTTTGATTAACTACTAATCCTTTTGATATGGATTGTGGGTTATCTCCCCATACTTTAGCTATTTCTTCGACTTTTATTCTGTATGAGGGGATATGTGCTCCATATCCAACAATTCCTGTCATTTTATCACCCTTCTAGTGTTTTTTATCCATGATTTTTGTTTTCTGCGTCTGCAGTCTCCTATCATGTCAGTTTTTCAACGCTTTTATTTTTAAATTGTTGTGAACTATTATTCTTTATTATATTTTATCTTAGTTTTTTAAAGTTAATATATTTACTTATTTTTATCACTTGTTTTTTGTCATAGTTTTTGTCTTATAATTTCTGTTTTATGGGTGTTTAATTGTGTTGATTATTTTGNNGTTTTTGTTTTTTTCTTTGTTTTTACATGACAATGTTTATAAGTTTTCATGAATATATTCTTAATTATATATTGGATTAATGAATTGTTTGTTATTCATTTTGGTGGAATGGGTAGTATTATTTCATGGTGTTTATGTGGCATGATTTTTTCATGTTTAGCGTAATCTTAATCCTGTAGTTTTATTTGTCATTTAAAGGAGGTTTTATGATGTGGGATGATTTTGATAGTTATCTTGATTCTTCTAAATTATTGGTCATAATATTGGTGGCTGTAGTTGCCGTATTTGCTGGTACTGTTATTTTGAATGGTGGATTTTCATCTGCTCCTGTTGAGAATAACACTACTGAGAATGTTACTGAGAATGTTAGTGTAAATAATTATACTAATACTGTTGTTGGTAATAATAGTTATGGTAGTGTTTCTAAATTGGGTACTTATGGTAATTCATCGTCTGAAGTTAAGATTGCTTTGATTATGGGTGTTGATGAGGATAATGTTTCATCGAATGCTGTTCTTACTAACTTAGAAAACAACAAAGATTTAAAATATGCTTATGACATATACATGGTTAACACAATAAATAATCAGAATAATGACACTAATGCAGATGCTTCAAATAGTTCTTCATTAAATAATGTGAGTGAGTCCTTAGCTAATGAATTTGTTGTGCCAGATGTAATTAAAGGTAACTATAGTTGTGCTGTAGATATTCATAGTACTTCTGATTCAAATTCATACGTCTTTGTTCCACTTGAAGATACAGTCACATCAAAGTACTTGGTAGGATACATCAATGATAACACTAATGTTGGTAGTTATACCCCAGATCATGCAAGTTACACTCAATACGTTTCTAACCCGTTGATTGAATCTAATATAGCATCAATTGTATATGTAACCAATAATTTCTCAAATACAACATCTACGGAAATTAATGATATTATCATGGCTATTGATAATTTTGATTTCATGAATGTGATGCAATATGCTCAAAATAGTTCTGATTCATCATCAAGTGATTATTCTAACGATACTAATGTAACTTCTAACGATACAAGCACATATTCTAATGAAAGCAGTAATTATGGTTATAATAGCACTACTTCCTCTTCATCGGATGGTAATAGGGAAGTAAGTAATTAATATTCTTTTTTTTCTCATTTTTTTTGTTTTTAATTTTTTTGACAATATTTTTCACATAACATTTATATGTACATATGAACAAATTATCATATAACAAGTGGTATTATGTTAGAAAAAAATTATTATAATGTAGGAGAAGACACCTGTAGTATCAACGTGATACATGAAAAAGCTATAAACAAAGCTAAAAAGGAAATGCTAAACGATGAAACATACATGGAACTAGCAGAAACATTCAAACTATTCGGAAACCCAACAAGACTCAAAATAATGTCACTACTATCAGTAGAAGATCTATGCGTATGTGATATGTCAGAAATACTTGACATGAGTCAATCAGCCGTATCACACCAACTACGAACACTAAGAAGCAAAAACCTAGTAAAATATGTGAAAGAAGGTAAACAAGCAAGATACTCCCTAGCAGACAGACATGTAACCCAACTACTACAGATAGGAATAGAACACGTACTAGAATAAAACCAACAAGAGGCAGATTAATGGAAGAAAATAAAAACGAAAACAACTGTTACGACCCAGATTGTAACAAAAAAATATGTGACAACCCAGAACACTACAATTACCTATGCATGGATCCAAAATGCGACAACATACACTGCGAAAATCATAAACACTACAACAAACAACTACTAAAAGAGTTCCAAGAACATACAGACATGACCCAATACGACCATAGAGAAAAAATAGACTATACAGAGGATGTAGACATAAAACTATGCAACTGCAAAGACTGTAACGATGAACCACACGACCACAAACATCACCACCACGAAGAAGAAGATGAATGTGATTGCCATGAGCATCACCACCACCATCACACACATGATGAACAAGATTCCTGCAGTTGTCATGACGAAGAATGTGATTGCCGCGACAACATAAAAATATGTAACTGTGACGACTGTGCAGATGACGATGAAAACCATGAAGTAATAGCAGAAGGAAAACCACTACTATCAAACAGATCAGTACAAATAATTGTGTCAAGTGGAATATTATTCATACTAGGACACATACTAGAATACTTCTCAGTACTAGGAGGCTTAGCATCACAAGTAGTCTTCGCAGTAGGAGCGATAATCGCAGGATACGAAATAGCGATAATGGCATTCAACTCATTATTCAAAAAACACACGGTTAGTCCTTCACTACTCATGTGTATAGCCGCAGTAGCATCATTCGCAATAGGTTACCCAGAAGAGGCAGCAGCAGTAACCTTCCTATACTACATAGCAGAATTTCTAGAAGACTATGCAGAACAAAGATCACAACGTTCAGTAAGATCACTAGTAGAGATAACACCAGAAAATGCAAGAGTCAAAAGAGAAGGTGGAGAAGAANNTACCATTAGATGGTATAGTAGTTTCAGGAGTATCAACAGTAGACCAGTCATCCATTACTGGTGAAAGCCTACCAATAACAAAATCATTAAACGATAAAGTCTACGGTGGAACACTAAACAAAGACGGATACATGGAAGTAAAAGTCACAAAAGAATCCAAAGATAGTGTAATCTCCAAGATAGTCACATTAGTCAAACGTTCACAACTAAACAGGTCACACACAGAAACATACGTAGAAAAAATTGCCAGATACTACACTCCACTTATAATAGTGGCAGCATTATCTGTTGCAGTCATACCACCATTATTCTTTGGGGGAGATTGGTTACAATGGATTTACAGGGCATTATCAATAATGGTAATATCATGTCCATGTGCATTCCTAATATCAACACCAATAGGAATGGTTTCATCAATAACATCAGCAACAAGACAGGGAGTACTCATAAAGGGAAGTTCACACGTAGAACAAATGCGTAACATCAAAGCAGTAATATTCGACAAGACTGGAACATTAACTGAGGGAAAACTGGAAGTACAGGATGTTGAAGTACTTAACGACAATTATACTGAAGATGAACTACTCAAAATCGCTGCCTCCCTTGAATCAGATTCTAGTCATCCAATATCATTAGCAATATTAAAGTATGCGACAATATCCAAGATAGATTTCGAAGAAGTCACAGACTTCAAAAACGTTCCAGGTAAGGGAGTATGTGGAGTCATAAACTCTAAAAAATACTATGCCGCAAATGAATCACTAATAGATGGCAGTGATTTCAACGTTGAACGAAAAGACGTTGTAAAGTATGCGAGTAACGGTAAGACAGTAATATTTGTTGGAGACGAAGAAAAAGTCATTGGATTAATAACAGTAGCAGATAAGATAAGGAACGAATCAAACAAAGTAATGCAAACCCTAAACGATATGGGAGTACAAACAGTGATGTTAACCGGTGACAACAAAGTCGCAGCAAAAGCTGTTGGCGAAAAAATAGGTGTCAAATATGTATACTCTGATTTAATGCCAGATGACAAGCTGAACCTACTTGACACTATACGTAACAAGTTCGGTGATGTGGCAATGGTTGGTGACGGAAT
>MUZZ01000316.1 GCA_003266075.1 Methanosphaera sp. rholeuAM74 | reverse complement strand
AGCTCTATGTGGAGGTTATGATCGAAATGTTCCATTATTCCTGGTAGGTTGTATCCTTTCATTTGATCGTTGTGGTCATGAATTTTGTTTGCGAAGTGTTTCATTATTTCCAAGTCAAGTTCCATGTTTTCTGCGATTCCTTCCTTTTGGACTTTGACTGCAACTTTTTCTCCTGTAGGTAATTTAGCTGCATGGACTTGTCCGATGGATGCTGTTGCGAGGCTTTCTTTTGAAAATTCGGCAAATAATTTATCAATATCGTCGTCTAGTTCGCGTTCAATTATTCTTTTTACTTCTTCATATGATATTGGTGGATTATCGTCCTGTAATTTTTCGAATTCTGTTGCTATCTTGTCTCCGACAAGATCTGGTCTGGAACTTAAGAGCTGTCCTAATTTGATGAATGTTGTTCCAAGTTCTTGAAACATCATTCTTAGGTTTCTCGGCATATCTGTTTCTTCTAATATATCAAAATTTTCATCCTTTGATGGGAATATTTTTTGTTTTATGGTTGTGTTTATGAATTTTTGAAACCCATACTTCTTTAGGGCTGCATTAACTTCTTTAACACGTTGTTTCATTTTCTTTTCTGCCATTTTTGTCACTCAAATATTTATATAGTGTTAATTGTTATTTTTCGATGTAAAATAAACAATAAATTTTGTAATTTATATTATTTTAATCAATTAAACTAGTTAATATTTTGTATTTCTTCAAATATAATATTTTAGTTTGATTTTTTTGATAAATATTGCCGGTTTTAATGAAAATATCATAATAAAAGAAGTGTTATTTACTCTTGATTCTCATTCTCATAGATAATATTGTGGATATAATGGGTATAATGGAGTATGAAATGGGGGGTGGGATAATATAATTAAATAAAATTAAAATTTAGTAAAGAGATTAATCCTACTTTTTATAATAGTATTCTTTTGAAGACTGGTATCTGCAGTTTCAATTTCTTTAGTAGATTCATGAGTAAAATTAATTAATTTATATCCACTTATCCTAGTTTTTTTTCCGTGTTTTGGGATATTTATGACTTTTAAATGTTTTTTGTGCTTCTTTATGTGGATTTATGGATTATCAATAATGTTTATTTTTGTTTTCTATCTTGTAGTATGTGAATAGGTCATATACCTTTTTCATATTCTTTAATTGGTCTACACTAGCCTCGCTGATGCTTTTATAGTGGCCGTCTTCTTTTATTCTTATTTCTATGTCTAGGCTGTCGTCGATAAACATCGCATAACTGTATTCTAGCTCGTTCAGGTAGAATGCGGAGAGCTGCCTTTGGATGTTTTCAACTGTACTCTGATATTTGTTATTTTCGTTTTTCAACTTTTTTCCTGTGAATAATTTGAAAGTGGTGTTGGGGATGTTCTCAAAGCTTCGGACATTGTTTTTGTCGATGACGTATCTTATTAATCCCTTCATTAACAGGCTTATCATTATCACTACCTGATTTTCTTTAGTTAGTGCTTCGTTGTTAAATGTGACTAGGTCATCGGGGCAGTTGTCATAGTATTTTCTGCAGTAGTTAATGACGTTACTACTATAGAAGGATGGAATCCATCGGATGTGGTATGACGTATCGGTCTTGAAAATCTCCGGCATCACCGAGTTATGTTTAACCAGACTATAGGTTAACTCCAGCAACTGCCTCAGATACAGTGTTCTCTCATCCAAGTATTCACATTCCACCTGCCCTGCCTCGTTTAGGAATGTAAATAACTCTGTTCCACTTTTGAACTGGTTGGAATTGGTTATATCATAGTCGTCACCTACATTGAATGTGATGGGTTTACTGACATCCCATCTTTCCATGAAGTACTCATTTTTTCCGCGTTTAGACCTGATACTGGTTTTAGTATCCGTAACATAATCCATGTATGTGGTGTGGGGGTTGTACTTGTTTGGAAAGGACTCTATTTCATTGTTCAATAATCCGAACAAGTCATCATATATGAAGTCAAAGCTCTTGGATGGATGTTCAACGTTTCTAAGCAATGTCATGTTCACATCATACAAGTCTGTCAACGTCGCATCCTCACTATTAGCCCTGAATTTGGGGCTGAAGATGTCTTCAAGTGTTTTAACGGGGTATGTGATATTCCTAGTCAGGAATATTAGAAAGTTATTCTTCTCCATCCTACGATTGAACTCTTTGAGAAGAGATAAGGAGTCGATAAGGTTATCCCTATTGTTATCATATGAACATTCAACCTCCAAGTCATCAAGGCTTCTAGGTAAAATCTCAATACCAGCACTAAACAACTCCTCTGGCAAAGTCTTGTTAACTACCTTGAAAGTGTTAACAGCATTATCATCAACAATCCTGCGAAGCTTATCCTTCTCATCACAGGTAAACTCCCTAAACCCTATCGTAACACGATTAAAATCATACTTTCCATGACTAATACGTCCACTCAGGACATTACCATCAATTTCAACAGCTTTAATATCATTATAAGGACGTAACTGCCTATGATGGTTATAGTTATAGTGGTAACGGTAATCGTGCTCAAAATATTGTCTAGAAAACGTATCAAACCAATCCTCCACAGCATAACCTCCTCGTGTAACCAATTTGACTCACTTAATAATTTTCTATAGTGATAACACTATTTGTTATACTAATATTATCTATCATTTATGTGTAATAGAGTTTTCCAGAAATATCTATATGCTATTAATATTCCTTCATACAATAACATCCCATCTTTCAGTTTCTCATATCATAATTATGATGGTGTTTAAGGTTCTAATTTATTAACATGCTTCACCTTCTCCAAAAATATGAGTCTTCAAAGTCAATGCTTAATATAATATCCGCATCTAGAAAATGATTTTGAATTGAATGAGCCATATCACTCCTTTAAATAGTTTCCAATAGTAACATCATAAATTTTCTTATCAAAACAATCGTAATTCTCTTGTGGAATGTTATTTAAGAGGTTATCAGTCTCATATTCTAAATAATTCACTGATTCCTTAAAGTTTATAAGCATTTTGTTTAAGTCTTTATGTAGGATGCATTCTTTTTCACTCCACCGTTTTTTTATAGTTAGATGATGTAGTTTTCTGTAAAATACATTCCAAATTCATCATATGAGAAATCATGGATTTTTAAGGTTCTTTTTTACATGATATCGTTCATGTTACATAATACTATCTTAACTAGCACTATACTTGCTAATATCTACTTCTTTATATAACTTCATTCATTTTCTATGAAACATATCAGAATTTTGTTCAAAAATACTCTTCGTTATACCTCACCTAACGAAACACAATACTCGAAAACTAAGGAGACAAACAAAACCTAAAACAGAATACTATACAAAACAAACAAAACATATCACAAAAANNAAAAACGATTTTGCTTCAAACTACTTTAAAAGGGAATCCATGTACTACACGCATTCAAATAATTTTATAAAATTTTATATAAACATATTATTCAATTTAATTAATATAAATAACTTTAATTCTTATATAAATTTAAGAATATATTTGTTTCTCATATTATCTCATTCATAACCCCCCCCCCCCCCCCCCAA
>MUZZ01000043.1 GCA_003266075.1 Methanosphaera sp. rholeuAM74 | reverse complement strand
GTATTGTGATGATTGTGGTGAAATAATCTTACCATCAGAAGACCAGCTTCCAGTTGACCCTACCGTCGATAAACCAGCTACCAGTTGTAGTTGTGGATGTACTAGTTTCACACCAGAAGTTGACGTTCTCGATACATGGATGGACAGTTCCATTACTCCACTAACTGTTGCCAACTGGCCACATGATGGATGGAAAAATCTTTATCCTTCCACTCTACGTCCACAGGGTCATGATATTATTCGTACATGGGCTTTCTATACCACTATGAGGTGTTATGCCCTAACGGGTGATAAACCATTCGATGAATTAGTTATTAATGGTATGGTCTTCGGTGAGGATGGACATAAGATGAGTAAGTCATTGGGTAACGTCATTGCACCTGAAGAAGTTATCGGAGAGTATGGTGCAGACAGTCTCAGGCTTTGGAGTGCCAATAGTGTTCCCGGCTCTGATGTACCATTTGCTTGGAAGGACATTAAACATGCATACAAGTTTCTAAGAAAGTTCTGGAACGCATTCCGTTTTATTAACATGAACCTAGAAGGAGATATGTCATCACAATTAACACAAGACAATATCATAGATAAATGGATTTTATCAAAACTCAACAGGCTAAACGAAAATGTTACCCAGGCATTTGAGGAGTATAACTTCGCCAAAGCTGAGCAGAATATCTATAACTTCGTATGGCATGACTTCTGTGATGAGTACATTGAAGCTGTAAAGTACCGTCTATACGAGGACACATCCTCCACGGCTGATGCTAGATACACGTTGAAGACAGTCATCGAAACAGTTCTTAAATTGATGGCTCCGATTACGCCATTTTTCTCTGATAACGTTAATTCATACTTGGGCAATAGCTCCTATGACTTGCATAATGGTGGATGGCCAGAAGTAGATACTGGTCTTATTAGTGATGAAGCTGAAATAGTTGGTAGTTATGCTATTGACATTATTGACGAGCTTAGACGTTACAAGTCATCACATGGTATAGCCCTAAATCAGCTACTTTCAACGGTAAACATATACACGGACAATACTGGCGACGTAGAAAAGGCTATTGATGATATTAAAAATACCAACAAGGTCGAAAAAATCGATGTTTTATCTGGTAAGCCTAGCTTACATGAGAAGGTTACAAAGGTAGAGCCAGTCATGAGCAAGATTGGTCCAGAGTTTAAGCAGGATGCTAAGAAGATTATAGACTACATAGCCAATACCAGTCCTGAAGAGATAGCAGGAAATCTCGAAGAAAATGGTGAGGTAGTAGTGGATAACGTGGCTTTCACTTCTGAACACATCACAACAGAATCAGAGCTACTTAGTAAGACTGGTCAGAAGGTTGATGTTGTTAAAACTCCAGAGTATGGTATATTGCTTGAAATTCAGGTATAATATTTTCACTTAACTTTTTTTTTTATTTTTTTTAGTTTTATTGAAATTGCTTTTAATCGATAATTTTAAATGGGGGATTATATTAGTATGGACTTACAGGTAGAAAAGGCAGATGGTGTAAAGGGATGTATAAAAGCTCCAGCATCAAAGAGTTACTCCCACCGGGCATTTATTGCTGCAGCCCTAGCAGAGGGTGAATCAATACTTAAAGATCCATTGTATAGTGAGGATACACTTGCAACACTGTCGGCTTGTGAACAGTTGGGGGCTTTATTCCAGAGATACCCTGACAAGTGCATAGTGCAGGGAACAGCTGGATACATCAGAACACCGGATGACGTGGTTGACGTGAAAAATAGTGGTACTAGTGTGAGGATACTTAGTAGTATAGCTGCTATAGCTCCAAGGGCAAACTACACAATATTCACTGGTGATGAGTCTCTTCGTAAGAGGCCGATGCAGGACTTGATTGATGCACTACATAACCTTGGCGTGAGGGTTACATCATCACAGAATAATGGTACTCCACCGATAGTTGTACAGGGTGGATTTGATGGTGGTGAGACGGATATTAATGGTAGTGTTAGTAGCCAGTTTATTTCATCAATTCTCATGGCTGCACCATATTCTAACAAGCCTGTGACACTTAATGTGCGTGGTACTTTTGTCTCTAAGCCGTATGTTAACATGACGTTATCGGTTATGGAGGAGTTTGGAATTGAGTATGAGTATGATACCACTAATACTCCTGAGTACTCCTCCTATTATATTGAGCCACAGAGGTATGAGTGTACAAATTACAGTATTGAGGGGGATTACTCATCGGCATCCTACATGATTGCATTAGCTGCTATGCTTCCATCGGATATTACTATAAAGAACTTGTATAGGGATTCCATGCAGGGTGATAAGTATATCATTGACATTATTCGCAGTATGGGTGCTGTTGTTGATGTAGCTGATGATTATATTAGAATAAGGTCTGATGGAAAATTAAGTGCTGTTGATGTTGATTTGTCTAATGCTCCAGATTTGCTTCCAACTGTATCTGTTCTCATGGCTCAGGCTGATGGTACTAGTAGGATTACTGGCGTTGAGCATGCACGTTTTAAGGAAACTGACCGTGTGCATAATTGTGCTTTGGAGCTTGGTAATGTGGGTGTTAATGTCGAGGAGTTGCGTGATGGATTAGTTATTAGTGGTAGTGCTTCTGGTGGCTATGTGGACAGTCACATGGATCATAGGTTGGTAATGGCTTTCTATGTTCTTGGACTTAAGATTGGTCATGTTAAGATTAAGGATGCTTCATGTTATGATGTGAGTTTTCCTAACTTCCTAGAGGTAATGGATGAGATAACATACTAAATATATTTTGGGGGGATTGTTCGTATGGTTGAGGATTCAATGAAGGGTGATTTTACTACTGATGAGATAAAGTTTATTGTTGATGAGCTGGGTGAAATCTTTGAACGCAGGACTTTTGAGGATTCTACTCCCTATGAGGTATTAGTTCGCACTATTCTTTCCCAGCGTACTAGGGATGAGAACACTGATAGGGCTACAGAGGCATTGTTTAATGTGTATCCTGACATGGAAAGCGTTGCAGATGCCCCTGTTGAGGAGATTGCTAGGCTTGTTAAGCCTGCCGGCTTTTATAATGTTAAGGCTGGTCGTATTAAAGAGGTTTCTAATATTCTTCTTGACGAGTATGATGGTGTTGTACCAGATAGTATTGATGAGTTGGTTAAGCTTCCGGGTGTTGGTCGTAAGACTGCTAATTGTGTGATTGTATTCGGTTTTCAGGAGGATGCTATTCCTGTTGATGTCCATGTGCATAGGATTTCTAATAGGCTGGGCTTGGTTAATACTAAAGAACCTGAGGATACTGAGGATGTTTTGAGGGAGATTGTTCCTAGAAGTTATTGGCTTCCTATTAATGATTTGATGGTTCAGTTTGGTCAGAATATCTGTAAGCCTATTAATCCTCAGCATATGGAGTGTCCGTTTACTGATATGTGTAAGTTCTACCGAGAATGTGATGAATAGAATTTTATCTATGGGTATGTGTCTCTTGTTTATATTGCTTTTAGCATAGTTTATTTATGGTTGTTACTTTTAATGTACTATGCTTCTCATCTGTTTTTTTAATATTTTTGCATATGCATCATTAACACTACTTAAACTGCTTAGTGGATGTATATATGTGTTGTTGTTATTAGTTGTATTAGTGGGTTATTGATAATGTTGGAGATTCTTTTTTTTGTGGCTTGAGGTGGGTGGAAACAGCTTTTAAAACATTTCAATATTCATTTAAGGATTCTTGATTTTTTGTTCTGATTTTTTTTTGCTTTTGTCATTTTTAACCTTTCTCTCTTGATAACTTTTATATATGATTAACTATAAATTATTATTATTGATATATAACAATCGTTATATTAATGTTTTTGATAAATAATACTAAAAAGGAGGATAATATGTGCGAAATATTTTGTTTAAACTCTAACAAACCAAGGAAAGTAAATCAATGTCTAGAATGCTTCTACAATCATTCAGAACAACACCCACACGGATGGGGACTAGCAAACATGCAGTCAAACAAATTCATAATCGACAAAGAACCACAAAAAGCATCATGCAGTCAACACCTAAAGCAAATCCTATCAAACCCACTGATAAGTAAAAACGTATTTGCCCACATACGACTAGCAACAATGGGAGAAATCATATCACCAAACTGTCACCCATTCACACAAATAGATGCAAACAACAGAACATGGATGCTAATACACAACGGCACGATATTTGATTATCCTCCATTAGACCAATACATTGAAATAGAAAATGGGGACACAGACTCCGAAAGAATACTACTATACATCATAGACAAGATAAACGAATACGAAAGACAAAAAAATGCACCCACAACAATAAAGGAAAGATTCAACATACTACTCGCAATAGTCACAGACCTCTCAAAAAACAATAAATTAAACCTAATGATACACGACGGAGATTTAACATACATCCACTCAAATATGAGAAAATCATTATACTACCTAAAAAGTGACGAATACTTCCTAATAGCCTCAACACCAGTAAACGATGATGACGGATGGAAAGAAGTGGAACTAAATAAGTTATTTGCCCTAGTCGATGGAAACATAATCTTCGAAAGTAAAGAACATGAAAATGAATACATACAAACAACAGAACAAGAGGAGTATATCAACAACTTCATCGAACAATTAAGGAATGAAAAATAATATGCCAAATCAAATAACACAAGAAATGATAAACAATAAAATACATAACCAATTCATAAAACCGACAAACAACCAAAAAAACTTTATCGGAATAGAAATAGAAGCACCAATACTTAACCTGGACAAAGAAGCAGTAGACTACAATATAGTCCACAACGTAACAAAACAATTCAAAAAACACTTCCAATCATTCAAAACAGAAGCAACAGACTATGATGGGAACACATTCTCACTAAACAACCCTGAAACAGACGACATACTATGTTATGACTGTTCATACAACAACATAGAATTTGCGATGGGTCCACAAAAAGACCTATTCACAATAAACGAACTATTCACAGAATACTACACATACATCAAAGAATTATTCGAACAACATAATCATACACTAACAGGTATGGGGATAAATCCCTACCATAAATACAACAGGCAAATACCAATTCCATCAGAAAGATACCTGATGCTCTATCATCATCTAAAATCATACCAAAACTATGAAAACCCACCGATAGCATTCCATAAATACCCAGCATATGGAATGTTCTCATCTGCATCCCAAGTACAGCTAGACGTATACAAAGATAATCTGATAAAAACAATTAACACATTCACAAAACTCGAAGCAATAAAGGCATTACTATTTTCAAATTCAGTATTCTATGAAGAAGACAAGGACATAACCTGTTATAGGGATAACCTATGGGAGTACTCTACCCACGCAATTAACCCACGAAACATAGGAATGTATGAAGAAGACCTAGAAGACATAAAACAACTAGAACAATACCTCAAATCACTAAACATGTACTGTGTAATAAGAAATAAATCATATATAAACTTTCCATCAATACCTCTGCAGGAATACTACTCAAAAAGCACACACACAGGAGAAATATATAAGGACGGCCAATACCAACAGGTAACAATAAAACCGGAAATAGATGACATAGAATACCTAAGACCATTTAAATTCATAAACCTCACCCACAGGGGAACTGTTGAATTCAGAAGTGTATGTACACAGCCAATAAAGGATTACATGACAGTAGCAGCATTCCACCTAGGACTAATGCAACAACTGGATACAGTGGATGAATTAATACGCCAGGATACAACATTATATAATCGTGGATACACGCCAACACAACTAAGAAGATTATTAACACGATACGAAATACCCAAATTCATAGACAAAAACGAATTATACAATTTAACAGAAGAAATCCTTAACATATCATCCGATGGACTTAAAGAAAGGGGAATGGGTGAAGAAAAATTCTTAAAAGGATTATATACCAGAACAAGAAAACATACAAATCCCGGAATGGAAATAATAGACTGCTATAATAAAAAGCATAAAATAGAAACTTTAATAAAAGAATACGGAGAAATAAACGTCTAAACAAGTAATGTGATAATATGAATATAGAAACCTTGACAAGAATACCCCAAGAAAAGATAATGGGGGGATTATTCGGAATAGAATGGGAGGCACTAAGAATAAGAAGCGATGGAAAACTAGCACTCACACCTCACCCATCAATATTCGGAGATAAACTCAACAACCCACTCGTCACGACAGATTTTTCAGAAAGTCAAATTGAGATAATAACCCCACCATATAACACAACAGATCAAGCAATAGACACACTTCTCCTGCTAACAGACATAGTAAACACATCACTAAGTGAAGATGAATTTCTCCTGTTTCAATCACTACCATGCATCCTACCAGAAAATGATGAAATACCCATAGCAAAATACGCTGAAAATGGTAGAAAATCATACCAATACAGAAAACAATTAGCACAAAAGTATGGACTGAAAAAACAGATGATATCAGGAGTACATTTTAACTATTCTCTCAGGGAAGACTTCATAGAAGAACTATACCAACAAGACAGTAAAGGATTATCATACAAGGAATATAAAGATGAAGTATACCTGAAAATAGCAAGAAACTATCTGAGATACTCATGGCTAATAATCTACCTCACAGGCTCATCAGTAGCAGCACATAAAACATTCATACAAGACTGCCTAGACCTAATGGATGGATATGATAATGACAACTCATACTACTCAACAAAAGGAGTATCACTAAGAAATGCCTCATGTGGATATAAGAACCTAAAAAAGCTATATCCAAGCTATGAAAATATAAACGAGTACGTAAACAGTATACAAACCTACATAGAAGAGGGAGATTTATCCGAAGCAAAAGAACTATACACACAAATACGGCTAAAACCAGAAAACCCAGATGACTTATTGACTTCACTACAAGAAGATGGAATAAAATATGTTGAAATAAGAACATTAGATACAAATCCCTATATTCAGTCAAACAATCTACGAGATGACATGAACTTCCTACACATATTCCTGATATACTTATTAGTCAAAGAGGAATCCCAATACCCGGACTGGCAAAAAGAGTCAAAAATAAACGAGGAACTAGTAGCTGAAAGAGTCTTCGACGATTCAACGAGGCTGCTCAAAGATTCTAATAGGATAACATTCAAAGAATGGGCAAATGAAATATTAACAGAAATCAATCAAATGTGTCAAGAATTAAATTTAGACAAACAATACACGGTCAAACTAATGCAGGAGAGAATAGACAATCCCAACAAGACCTATGCAAAAAAATTATTACGACACACAAGAACAGATGGATTTATAACTTCCTATGTCAGATTAGCAAAAGAAATCAAAAATAAAAGTATCGAAAATATGCAGAACATAATATTAGACGATGAAACCGAGAAAATAATATCCACAACATTAATGGGACGAAAGAATTAAATTAGGATGTATATCAATCCATATACACTCTATCCTCTATAAACATGAACTTGCCATGGCAGAGCATATCAAATTACGATACAAAAGTATTTTAAACAAACAGCAACATAAACATAACTTAGATAACAAAGAAAATTAGGGTATCTTTTATGTCAAACTATAATTATCCGACAAATCCAACAGACATGGCAAAAATAGATTCAAAAAAGTATAATGCAACCTGCTTAGGTGAAAATCAGCATGGAAGCATACATCTTCACAGCGAATATGGAAACTCCAACTCCGATATTAGAATAGCATTCTTAATAGGTATGCACCCACTAGAAAGTAAATCACACAGAGCTTTATTTGACACAATCAAATCTGAAGATGAAAACCTGAATTATAACTATTTCATATACAACATCAACGTAACTATGCCAATAGATGAAGACAATGATGAAGGCCGTATGGATGGACAACTACTAGCACAGGAATTTGTAGCACCACACATAATAAAAGAAAAATACGATTTATTCATAGACGTTCACTCCAATAGGGGAATGCGTGGACCAGGAGATTACCAGAAGACTAACTTCCTATTTGCACCAGGATTCGACGAGAAATCACAGTACTACCTAAACAAGATACTATCAAAGTGGGATGATATGGAATATTATGCACCAGATCATAGAACGAGTCCAGAATACATAACAGTACCAACAGCAGAAAGTGGGATTGCAACAATAGTATATGAAACATACACCTACGAAAATATGGAAAAAACACTAGAAAATGCTAGAAAACTAGTAACTATTGTCGATAACCTGGATTTTTAAACATAGCCATGTGAAAGTACGATTCATAGTTTTTTCTTACCCTAACCTTCCCATATTGGATGTTATTTAATCAATATCCACAAAATAAGTTATTTTTTTGAAAAAATCCATTAATCTACAGCAGATTAAGATATTATACAGTTAACAACCAAAAAACATTATAAAAAAAGAGATGATTTACGTATCTCTTCCAAAATAAAAAGAGATATATGTGATTTAATTATTTAATTAATTAAACAATTCTATCGTCTAAGCTTCTTGACCTCATCAATAAACATGTCAAGAACTTCTTTCTGCAATCCTTCTACAAACTTAAGAGAACCAGCAACCTCGTGTCCACCACCATCTGCTCCAGCTTGAGGAATTTCCTCCTGAATCTTGGTGACAACATCATTGAGATTGAACTCATACTCATCCTTAATGACCTCTGTAGCCCTTAAAACGGCAAAGTCTGGACCATTAGCAAAGGTCATAATTGGTTTGTCCTCACCTATTTCTTGGACAATCTTATCATGCACGTAGCCTGTCGTCTTACCAGGAGCTGGATATGTGAATTTATGAGCATACTTTTCAACGTCAAGTCTGTTAAGTTGTATACCATTATCGAAGTGTACAGTTTCAACGTTAGGCATAGCAGCCTTAAGCTGTGTTTCAACACGTTTATCAGACTCAGACATTAAAACATTCAACAATTCTTCCTGACGTTCTGTATCTTCAAGCCCGAATAACACATTCATTATTCCTCTTCCATTCATGAACCTGAGGAAATATGATTCAAAGTCTACACAGGTCGCGACTTTATCCAAATCATCTCTAGAATAGCCTTCTTTCTCGGCTATTTCAAGGTATTGGTCTACTTCATGACATTCAGCGTGGTCACCGACTGCGGCAATAGCTGGCATGTGCTTAATCTTTTCACGCACTTCCGGATTAATCATTATTGCAAGTTCCACTGCTAATGCTCCGGCAGTTAATTGTGAATCTCCATCTACTAAGTATGGATTTACGTGTACATCCACATAGTCATCTATTAATGCTCTTCCATTTTCCACCTCACCTGGGTAGTGGTGGTCTACAACTATGGATTCTATTCCGAATACCTTGGAATGTCGTAGTGCTGCTGCATCTTCTTCTGTTGAACCGTTATCTAAGAGTACTAGTAGTGGTAACTTTTGTCCATGTCTTTCCTGGTCTTCCAGTGCAAATGATAAGTCTTTAACCACATCTTCTAATTCATAGAATGGAGCTTTACTTGGAGATCTTTTAAAGAAGTGCCATTCTGCATCAGCATCATTGCTTTCTTCTCTAAGTAGTGGTAGTACAGCGTGTTCCACTGCTAGACCTGCACATATTCCATCTGCATCCCAGTGGTGTCTAACTAGGATTGAACGACCCTCAAGTATGGCTTTTCGGATAGTTTTTGCCGCAAGTTCCATTTTTGGTCTTAACAATTCAAGTATTTCACTTTCCACCAAGAATTCAACGTGTTCAGGTTGAGCCTTTTTATCGATTGCTTCTTCTATTAATGCTTTAAGCTTACTCGCATCTTCTGGGGATACTTTTTCTATGTGTTCTGATTCTATCTGCATCTTTCCACTATGGACGGAGACTTCACCGAGTATTTCGACGATGTCATCTATCTCCAGTTCCGGATACATTCTCACCCCAGGTTCATTAAAGGCTGCAGCCCATGTGATATCTGTCTCATCACGTACAGTAAATATTGTTGGTCCACTAGTTTGTTGTATCTGTATGATTTCTCCCTGTATTGCTATGTTGCGTCCAAGGTTATCACTACTAAGGTTTGCAATTTTTGTTCTTTTAACGCTACGTTTTACTTTGATAGTATCGTAGTCGCTATCATATTTAATTTTAGAGTATACTAAGTCCACTTCTTTTTTTCCTTTGTGTGGTTTAATTTCTGAAACCTTCACAACCATCTTAGTTCCAACTTTCTCCTTAGGGTTACGTTTTTTAAGTAATCCATAGACGCTTCTGCTAAGACTCACAAAGAATCCGTACTTTTCTACTCTGGTAATGACTCCTTCATAGTCACTTCCTATTTCTAGGTCTTCTATTTGACATGAAGGATTTAAGACAAGAACAATAGG
>MUZZ01000078.1:7778-9288 GCA_003266075.1 Methanosphaera sp. rholeuAM74 | reverse complement strand
CACACTTACTGATGATATGCTGCTTGAAAGGGTAGCCTATTACTTGGATTCTGGTGCTGACATGATTGATGTGGGTATGCAGGCTAACATGGAAAAGCGTGATGGCATTGGCAATTTCTCCAAGAACCCTCATGGGAAAATCAACGCCAATATTACATCTATTAATGCTGAAATTACCATCTTTTTCTAGTAGTTTATGTATAAGTGTGTCATCACAGTCAAAGCTTCTAATGAGATTCATGGCCTCGTTGTACTGTTTATCTCTTATCAGCACATCAGCAGCCATCGTGGTGGATAGCTTCATGGAATCAACTACATCTAATGTTAATTTAATGTCTGCGGCATTGCTTGGTCCTTTATATGTTTCAATATTAAGTTCATCACGTACTGCCTTTAAATCCTGTTTCACAAGACCTGAAGTAATGATTAAGTCAATATTATCAATAGTGGTTGTTTTATCACAGTTAACGGATTCAAAAACGTTCTGCTCTTTCAAATGATAAACTATTAACTTTGGCGTGATAAAGGCTGCAATTGGGATGGGTATGACTTTAAGGTATAATTCATGACCCTCATAGTCAGATATGTTCTTTCTGACGATATCCTCTGCAAGACACGCTGTTACAATAAGAATTTTCATAGTACTAAATCCCTGAAAGCTATATAATATTACATTTATCAACTCATACTAATTAATTTGATTATATGACAACACTTATTTGTTCTAATCCTGTGGGATGTATGGCTTTGTTTATTGAGGTAGTTTCTATTAAACTAATTGTTTTTTGAGTAAATTTTTTTCTTGTGTGTTGGTGTTGAAGGGATTATCAATAATATCATTGTTATCATAGCTTAGAATCTGTGGGGTATCTCTTTAAAAGGGACTTTATAATTGGTTATATTTTTTGTTTTCGTCTGTCTCTATCTTATTTTTATATTTTTTATATTTTTTTGAATTGGGTTTAAAGTATTTTTGTAGGTTTTGTTGTGAATGTTTATATAGTCTTTTTACTAAACTATATACTATACCCATGGGGGTATGGGTATATGAAGTTGGTATTAAAAAAAACATAAATAATCAAAGGGGAAAATAAAAATGAGTAAAACACTAGATGATTTAAAACCAGGAGAAAAAGCAACAATCAAAAAACACAAAATCAGTGGAAGCTTAGGCAAACACCTAAGGGAAATGGGATTAGTCCATGGAACAGAAGTGAAGTTCGAAAGAAAAGCTCCACTAGGATACCCAATAGAAATCAGAATACAAGGCTTCTCATTAGCCCTAAGAAAAGACGAAGCCCAAAAAATCATCATAGAGTAAAACTACAAATCACATAGTATTCAACATACATTCATCTTTTAAGTTATAATAAAATATTTATTCAAGATTAGTCGAAAGGAAAATCAACCTATGATTTGGAGGTTGATTATTTTTTTTTTTATTTTTAAAAAAATTTGAAGTGTCATCTGCCAAAATATCATACTTTCAAATTTTAACACTTTTTTTCAA
>MUZZ01000078.1:6780-7672 GCA_003266075.1 Methanosphaera sp. rholeuAM74 | reverse complement strand
ATCTTAGTAGAAAAGGGATTGAAGAAATAAAAACAATTAGCATCACTAGGAACGTAGTCTTCAGCCTTTGAATGTACAAAAGTAATCCTACCATTATCACCATAACGCTTTAAATTATTAGCTGCCACTCTAAGCAACTGTTCATTATGATCTACACCAATCACTCTGCAATCTGTCTGTTTATTTAAGAAAAATCCTATTCTACCCTTTCCACAACCATAATCAACAACTACATCATCTTCACATATCAAGTCAAGCTTAACAAGTTCTTCTAAAACAATATATGGTGTTGGGTCATACCCATAATTCTGATAATCCTCCATGGAGTAGTCAAAAATCTCCGTATAGATATTTAATTCAGAATCCCAGTCAAATCCATCATCATACATCACCATCACTCCTACAAAGTATCTTACCCCATGTTAAACAAGTATCCATATTAAAACATCTTCAATTACTATAATCTTAGTCATTACACACTATCATTATTACATTCTTTCCTTTCCACATATTTTCTAAAGATATATGCAAGTATTGAACCTGCAAAGTTCTGCCAAACAGAATACAAAGCACCTGGAACAGTTGCAAGAGCCAAATTAGGAAAATGTGTCTTGGCAAGACTGGTAGATAAACCAGAATTCTGGAATGCTAGTTCAATAGCAATAGTAATTGATTGTTTAGTTTTCATTCTAGAAATAAACGCTACTCCAAGACCCAACAATATTGCCAACGCATATTGTAATATTATTACTAACATAATAATCCATGAAGTAGAGAGTATAGCTTCTTTATTACTTCCTAAAACTCCACCAATAATTAAACAAATAGCAATCGCTGAAACTGCAGGTAAATATTCCCTCAAGTTCGCACTGAATTTTGGGAACTCGTAATT
>MUZZ01000078.1:4537-6749 GCA_003266075.1 Methanosphaera sp. rholeuAM74 | reverse complement strand
GTCAATATCGGCGAAATAACTGTTGAAACTGCTGTTAATGATACTGATAATGCCACATCACCCTTTGAGAGGAAGGTTATGACATCTGATGCAGTTCCACCAGGTACACATCCTACGAGGACAAGACCCACAGTTAAAGCAGTATCTAATGAAAAAATCCTTGCAAGAGCTAATGCAATAATAGGCATTATAACATACTGTGCTGAAATACCTACCAATATCTCCTTTGGTCTTCTAAATACTTCTATGAAATTATCTAACTCTAATGTTGTACCCATACCGAAAAGTATCACACCTAACAGGGTATTAAGTATACTAAGTCCACTAATATCATTCAATACCCATGTAAACGTGTTAGGATAGGCGAATGTGATGACAACAGTTAATAGTATTATCACTACAAAGTACTTCTCAACAAATTTAAAAATCCTTATCATATCAATATGTCTGTCTTTTAATCTAAATTACTTTTTCTACAATATCAATGCTATTAAGTTGAGTTAGTGTTGGAGTTGGGTGTGTGTTATTTTTTTCAACATTTTTTAAACGTTTATAATAAAAGTGATGAATTAAAGGAATATAAGGGATACTGGATATTTGGTTCTGATACAAGTGTTATTGATTGTCCGAACACACCTTTAACTAAAAAAAGAATGGAATGTTCCTGAAGATAATCCTATCACAGAATATCGTATTAGAGCTAGAATTTCTGCCATTACTGATGATTTAAATCATTTTATTTTATCTTCTGAAATAGTTCCTAAAAATACATCAGAAGTTGAATTAGCAATAAATCATATTATGATTTAAAAGATAAAATAAATTTCAATAAGAGTATAACTGTGTACGACAGGGGATATAATAGTACAAAACTAATATTATATCACTTGATTAACAAATCAAACTTCATAATAAGATTGAAAAAGGATACTTATAAGAATCAACGAGCAAAAATGCTATCTGATGATGAAAATATGGAAATTAAAGTCAAAAATATTCATAAAAAAGATTTAACACCTGAAGAAAAAATAATTGCTAAAAGTATAGGAAACCCACAAATAAGAGTAGTAAACATACCTGTAACAAGATCCAACGGAGAAACATACATAGAATCATTAATAACTAATCTTCCACAAGAAAAGTTCATCCAAAAAATCTTAAAAAGTTATATGGAACAAGATGGGAAACAGAAATTAATTTCGACAGATTAAAAAACAGATTAGACATAGAAAACTTCTCAGGTCAAAAGAAAATAACTATACAACAAGACTTTTACAGCCACATATTCATTTTCAACATACTAATGGCAATGTTCAATGATGCTACACAACGAATAAACAGAAAATCACGAAAAGAAGTACAAGAAAAACTAGAATACAAACCTAATTTAAACACAATAATAGGACTAATAAGAAAATACCTATTAAAACTAGTATTCGAAGATAAAGCACACGAACAAAAATAATAAAGCTATCACAGAAATAGCATCCAAAAGTTTAGTCACAACAAAAATAAACCCACCCACAAACACAAACAACAGACTAGCACAAGACCCAACAAACAAACACCATGGAAACAACAGAAAACCATAAAAACAAAATCCAAAAAAAATACTTCAACACAAAATCCTTAACTTAATAGCATTGGTGTCAAGTTGTAAAATATATAATCTTCTTATTATCAATATACTAATTAGTATGGCTTTGAATGATAGCTTTTAATGGAGTGTTTTGGTATAAATGTATGATGATATCGTAATTGTTAAGGGTGCGAGGGTTCATAACCTGAAAAACATTGATATTAACGTGCCTCTTGGTAGGATTGTAGCTATTTCTGGTGTATCTGGTAGTGGAAAGTCGTCTCTTGCCCTTGGCGTACTCTACTCAGAGGGTTCCAGGAGGTATCTTGACGCTCTCTCAACTTACACTAGACGCAGGATAACACAGAGCAGGAAGGCTGACGTGGAATCTGTCGAGCATTTGCCGGCTGCACTTGCACTACATCAAAGACCCACACCACCTAACATTAGAAGTACATTCGCAACTTCTACAGAATTGCTGAATTCGTTGAGGCTATTGTATTCTAGGTGTGGAAGTTACCTCTGTCCTAATGGTCACTACGTGGAAGCATCACTTAATGTTGCTAGGGGTCTTGAAATTGAATGTCCTGTGTGTCATGAACGGTTCTGGGGATTGTCTGCAGAGGAGTATTC
>MUZZ01000078.1:4264-4455 GCA_003266075.1 Methanosphaera sp. rholeuAM74 | reverse complement strand
ATAGGCTGGATGTATCGTATGGCTGGTGAGCTGGGTGTGAGGACGGATGTTCCATTTAAAGAATTGACAGACAAAGAAAAGGACATTATTTTTAATGGTGAGCCTGTTCGCAGGTATATAGTCATCCCATCAAAGAATGGTAAGATGTTTGAACTTAACTGTGAATACAGAAATGCACATAAAGCCGTTGT
>MUZZ01000078.1:0-4122 GCA_003266075.1 Methanosphaera sp. rholeuAM74 | reverse complement strand
TGTAACGGTACCAGACTCAACGCTAGGGCTAATTCAACATTACTTAACGGGATATCATTAAGCACTGCCTGTAGGATGACACTTGATGATATAGTCGAATGGATTGAAACAGTACCTGATACATTACCTGAAAATATGCGTAAAATGGCTGATGATATTATTGATGAGTTCATGGATGATTCTAAGGTACTGCTTGACTTAGGATTAGGTTACATATGCTTGGATAGGCCTAGTAACACACTCTCAACAGGTGAACTGCAGAGGGTTCAATTAGCTAAGACACTTAAAAATCAGACAACGGGTGTGCTGTATGTTCTAGATGAACCGTCAATTGGTCTTCATCCATCCAACATTGACGGATTGATAAGTGTCATGAAAAGACTTGTCGGTGAGGGTAATTCAATAGTAATCGTAGACCATGACACCCAGATACTCAAAATAGCTGATCACATGATTGAAATGGGTCCTGGAGCTGGAAGTAATGGTGGAAACATAATAGCAGAAGGATCAATCAATGAAATAATTGAAAATGATGATTCATTAATAGGGGGATTTCTATCTGGCAGTGAGGACACAATCATACGGGACAAATCACTAAGAAGCAATCTCTTTGACGACGGCTGTATAGAGCTTTCCACAAACGAGGTATACAATGTCAAGAAAATGGATATCCGAATACCTAAAGAACGATTAACAGTGATTACTGGCGTTTCAGGTAGTGGAAAAACCACGTTACTCTTGGAATGTTTGTATCCTGCAGTCAAGGCAATGATTAACAAGGATGCACTGCCAACAAACGTGAACTACGTTGACGCTGATGGTGTTACTAAGATTGAATTAATTGATAGTGTGCCTATTGGCAAGAACGTTAGAAGTACCGTTGCAACATACAGCAAAGTACTTGATGACTTAAGAAAAGCCTTTTCAAAGTTGGATGACTCTATAACCTTAAACTATAAGGCTAGCGATTTCTCATATAACACTGGAAAACTCAGGTGTAAGACGTGTAATGGTACTGGTACTGTTTCCATGGATGTCCAGTTTTTGCCCGACGTTGAAATGCCTTGTCCTGATTGTGGTGGTAGAAGATATTCAAATGAAGCTGACAGGATTAAACATGATGGATTCAGCATAGCCGATATAATGGAGTTAACTGTAGATGAGGCAATTGACAGTATAACACTTTCCAATAGGATTACAAATAAACTGGGAAAGCTGTCCAATCTTGGATTGGGTTATTTAACATTGGGTGAGTCTACACCATCACTATCCGGTGGGGAAGCTCAAAGACTTAAACTTGCTTCAGAGATGGGTAAGAGTCAGAAAAACTCTGTTTTCATATTTGATGAACCATCCATAGGCTTACATCCATTGGACATTAAGGTATTGCTGAACGTCTTTGAACGATTAATAGATGAACACGCTACGGTTATTGTTATCGAACATGACTTGGATGTAATACGCAATGCTGACTACATTATCGACATGGGAATAGATGATGATAACATGGGTGGAGACATAGTTGTATCTGGTACATTGGAGGATGTCACTAGCTGTGATAAGAGTTTAACTGCCAATTACTTGAAATAATTGTTATTCAAGGTCTTTTCAAATATAATGCTTCATTATTAACTATTACTCATTTACTTCCTATTAATAATTATTTTCATCTTTTTACTTATTTTAAGATTATTTAACGTGTTTATGTGGGTTATACTATCCTTTTTAGAAAAATATGGGATACTATAAATATAATAAGAAACATAATGATTTAACATGATTAATTATAGTGTTAATATTTGAAAATTTTACTAAAAAATTTTTCATGACTAAACTATTTTTATTCACGACTAGAATTTATGATTTTGGAGGAATAATAGCACATGATTGAAATACGATTTCATGGACGTGGTGGACAAGGGGCAGTAACTGCTGCCGAGATACTGGCAAAAGCAGTGTTCGAAGAGGGAAAATACACCCAAGCATTTCCATCATTTGGTGTAGAAAGAAGAGGCGCACCAGTAACGGCATTTACAAGAATTTCAGAAGAGCCTATAAGAAGAAGATACCAGATATACGAGCCAAAGTATGTAGTGGTATTAGATGAAACATTAGCTAATGTAGTAAACCTTAGTTCTGGATTACAAGATGATGGTGCAGTACTAATTAACACAGAATGGGGAAAAGTACCATCACTTGAAGAAAAAAACATTAAAACCTATGGAATAGATGCAACAAAAATAGCATTAGACCATATAGGTAGAAACATAGTTAACACTATCATGCTAGGATACTTATCAGCAAAAACTGGTGTAGTTTCCATAGACTCATTGATAAAAACAATTGACAACACCTTTAAAGGTAAAGTGGCTGAAACAAACATCGAAGCTACAAAATACATTTATGACATCAGCAAAGATGAATAATTGAGTGAGGAGTAGATTAATATGGAATCAATTGGAGCTGCTGTTAAAGAACCTGGAAGCACAAAAAATAATAAGACGGGTAGTTGGAGAACATTTAAACCCGTTAACGATAAGGACAAATGCATAAGCTGTGGTATATGCTACTACTTCTGTCCTGAAGGATGTATCAGTACAGATATAGTAATAGACTATGACTACTGTAAAGGCTGTGGAATCTGTGCAGAGGAATGTCCTGTAAAAGCTATAAATATGGAGAGAGAATAAATGGTTGTTAAAGTTATTTCATCAGCAGAAGCAATATCAGAAGCTGTTAAACTAGCAAGACCTAATGTAATACCAGTGTATCCTATAACACCACAGACGAAGATATCCGAGAAATTAGCCGATTACGTTGCTAACGGTGAACTGGATTCACATTACATTAAAGTAGAATCAGAACATAGTGCAATGAGTGCAGCTATGGGAGCATCAGGTGCAGGTGTAAGGGTCTTCACGGCCACATCAAGTCAAGGACTAGCATACATGCACGAACCAGTATTTGCAGCAGCAGGTATGAGATTACCAATAGTAATGGCAGATGCAAACCGTGCATTATCAGCTCCTATAAACATATGGAACGATCAGCAAGACTCCGTAACTGAAAGAGATTCAGGATGGATACAGATTTACGCTGAAACTGGTCAGGAAGCATTTGACACTACACTACAGGCCTTCAAGATAGCAGAAAACTCTGATGTACTAGTACCTACAATGGTATGTGTAGACGGATTCATACTAACACACACAGTAGACCCTGTGGAGTTACTAGAACAGGAAGACGTAGACGCATTCCTACCGCCATATAAGCCAACACACGCATACCTAGACACCAAAGACCCAATGTCACTAGGAACACTAGCAGACCCAAGTCACTACCTAGAAATCAGGTACGACCTAGAAAAAGCGTTACAAAACTCATTAAAAGTAATAGAAGAAGTAGGACAAGAATTTGGAGATAAATTCGGCAGGTACTACTCATTACTCGAAGAGTACAAAACTGATGATGCAGAAATAATACTAGTAGCAATGGGTTCAATCTGTGGAACAATAAAAGAAGTAGTAGATAAACAAAGAGAAAACGGAGTCAAAGTAGGACTAGTAAGGGTAAGAGTATACAGGCCATTCCCAAAAGATGCATTCAAAAAAGCAGTAGGGGATGCAAAACTAGCAATACTTGACAAAGACATATCACTAGGAAGTGGTGGAGCATTATACTTAGATGCAAAATCATGCGTAGACAACCCAACATATGGTTACATCCTTGGTCTAGGTGGAAGAGATGTAACACCTAAAGATATAGATGAAATCATAGAAAAAACAGAAAATCCAGAAAAAGACATTGAATGGATAGGACTTAAGGAGTAGATAATATGATTGATATTGATCCAAAAGAATATCTAGCACCAGGACACAGAGCTTGTGCAGGTTGTGGGGCAACCATCGCAGTACGTCTAGCACTAAAAGCACTAGGTGAAAATACTGTAGCAGTATCTGCAACAGGATGTCTGGAAGTGGTTACAACACCATACCCTGAAACAGCATGGGAAATACCATGGATACACGTAGCATTCGAGAACGCATCAGCAGTAGCAAGTGGTGTGGAAGAAGCACTTAAATCACAGGGAAAGGAAGATACAAACATCGTAGTATTCGGTGG
>MUZZ01000061.1 GCA_003266075.1 Methanosphaera sp. rholeuAM74 | reverse complement strand
AGGGGTATTCATTTTAGGATAAATAGTGTTAGTCTGTAGTTTCACATAAAACAACTTTAATTCTTACACACACTATCAATGGCTTTTTTAAGCTCATCCAGTGTTTCATCATTACTTTCTATTTTATAGTGGTTAGCTTTAATGTTTTTACGATAGGTGTCTAAATTCTCTAGGAAGCTGTCAAGGACGTTCTGATTAACATAGTCACGGTGCATTCCATAGCCGAGCCTCTCAATATAAATAGCATTCAAAATCTGTTCAAATTGTTTATTTACAGGAATACTCAAAACAGGCTTTTCAAGTTGCAATGCCTCAGTAATTAATGAGAAACCGCCATTAGTGATGACACACTTAGCAGTCCTGAAGTCGTTGTAAAGAGTCTTCTCATTAAAAGACCTATATAATACGTTGTCCTCCTTCAAGTCCTTGTGGAAGCCGTAGACGATAAACTCCTTATCAGGATTAGCCTTAAGCAATTCAATCAATTTTGTATTAGAGTCACTAGTCTGGTAGACGAGGATGTGACTGCCCACACTAGGCTTCAAAGCGATAATCTCATCACGGATGATGGGGGCAACATACTTTGTGGTATCCTTATTTTTAAGTTCGGGGAAGAAATAAGAATAGATGAGTGTCTTATCAGCTCGTTGGATGAATGCGTGGACGACAGCCTCACTAAACATTCTATCCATAGCGTACCTACTATCGACTTTGAAGTTACTCTCGGTTAAAACATGCATATTATCAATACTAATCAATGGGATACGCAGCATATGGGATAATAGGTTGGCATAGAACTCGAAGTCAGAGACAATCACGTCAGGTTTGAACTTTCTGGCAAGCTTATACATCTTGGATATATTGTTTTTAAGGTCGCTAGGAACATCCCTCATGTTATAGATGAAAGTCTTCTTATACTTTGCCTTGTTATTCTCATAAACTGTGTTAAAGCCACCAATCTCGTAGACATTATCAAATTTACTACTCAAGTAAGCATAAGCCCTGTCACTAGCAAATACCACTAAGTCATAACCCTCACGGATAAGGTACTCAATGACAACGGCACTACGAATGGCATGACCTAAGCCCTCACCACATAATGAGTAAAATATGCGTGTATTATGCTTTTTGTGTTCAAAGCTGTAATCTAACTCATTTAATGTGACTTTTCTGCCAGCAAGTTGGTATGCAGTACTCTTAGCATACTTTAATGTGATATTCTTTAAGCCCTCCTCGTTGAGTCTGCGGGTAGATATGAGAAGTCGTGGATTGTCTAATACCCTGAATCTGCTTATCTTTGCGACACGTTCAATGTAGTCAGTATCTTCACCGAAGTCCACATCCTCGTCGAAGCCGTCAACCTCATCATGTAATGCTTTGTATGTGAGTATTCCGTAGCAACCTGCACCATGTGGCTTGAAGTTGGATATAATCTTAGTCATGTAATTGGCTATCTCGTGTGTTATCTTGTTGATAAACCCCTTTTCCAGTGGTATGATCTGTGTAATGGCAATTCCGAGGTTATGTAGTTCGAACTCTTCAATGGCTGATGTGATGTAGTTGTTTGTCAAGACACAGTCGGAGTCCAAGAAGAGTAACATCTCACCATTTGCTACTCGTGCTCCATTATTTCTGCCAAGAGCGGGTAATCCACCATCCACTACCCTACAACCATAGGATTCGGCTATCTCCACGGTTTTATCTGTTGAATGTGCATCAGCTATGATGACCTCCAAGTCGTCAAAATCTTGTCTTTTGATGCTTTTAAGTAAATCTGGAAGATAATCCTCTTCATTATATGTTGGAATAATTATACTAAGCTTCATATCTAATCACTAATTGTTTATAATCATCTTTTTACCTTTATCGTAAGATATTTCATTATTTTCGGTGTTTTATAACTTATCTGTTTTTGAGTATCTTAGTGTTGGGATTGTCGAAGTATGTGTAGAAGTTCCACGACATAAATGTCAAATCACTCTTGTCCTTAAAGATGGAGAAGACATCCCTAATTAATGTCTTATCTGGTACGTCACAGTTTAGTGTGTAGATGGTTTTATCTCCATCAACGACGACACTTGTAACATTATACTGGCTTAAATCAACGTCACCTGTCTGGTTGATAACGGTGAGTGTGTGTTGTGTAGTATCGCTACCACCAATCTCTAAAATCATTGCCACAAGCAGTATGTAGCCCATAATCACTACTGGGTTTACTAGGTACTTGATGCTAATTTTTCCATCACTAAAGTATACTAGTAACAGGAATCCGAAACCTATGAGAAATGGTTGTGAAAACATTCCACCATCAAGCAATCCAATCAGGCAGAGACTTAGAGCCAGTATGCCGACAATCTTGTGGAGGATGGGCTGTTTTACGAGGTAGAACAATCCAGTAAAGTATGCAATGATTTCAACAGGTATCACTACTAATGCGTATGGTAGGACGTATTTTAGTATGGATGAACCCGTGTTCACGTGGCTTGGCACTAGTCCATTGGCAAAGAATCCTAGTACGGACTTGTATGTGTGGGAGTGCATTAGGCTGGTGGTACTGGTGTTGGGATCCATGGAGGTTAGTATTGTAAATATTGATACTCCGAAGTCGCAACGTATTTTGACTTCAATCAGCAACCCAGCAATGGCACATATTAGTAGCAGTACTAATGCTACCTTCAAATACCTCTTATACCTGTTATCGTTTGGGTATAAACGTGCAGTAAGTCCTTGATTACCTGATATTATTGAGTTAAATATTAGTAAGCTTCCAATAAATCCTAGGAATATGACGGTTTTGCCCTCTGATGAGCCTTCAAGTAGTGGCCAGAGAAGGCTTGTCACGAATCCGTCAAGAAAATCAGTTACCAGTATTATCAGGGCAAGGATGATGAATACAACTCCAATAACCATCGTTAATTCTACCTTATTAAACCTGCCATAATTCATGATATTACCCTTTATCTGTATTAAATTACTATGCTTTATGTAGTTCAAGGTTAATATTTTTATCGAATTTAAAATCAGTTAGCATCTATGTCTAATAGACGATAGTTTTCAATCAAAAAAAGGAGGTTAAATGGGGGATTTGTTTAATCTAGTTGGCTACGAGAGTTCCAACATCCTCTCAATGGCAATTCGTGCCTTACTTGCTATTTTATCGTCTACTTGTACGACGTGTTTTTCTTCTTTAAGTGATGCAAGTACTTTTTCTGGTGTGATGAGCTTCATGGTAAGACAGAATGCATCTTTTCTTAGTGGGATAAATTCCTTATCAGGGTTTTCCCTTTTGAGTCTTGTTGCTAGGTCTATCTCTGTTCCGACAATCAGTTGCTTTATTTCAGGGTCTTTTGCAAGTCGTACCATTCCACCAGTACTTTCAACGTAATCAGCTAGATTACATACCTTTTCGTCACATTCTGGGTGTACGACTATCTTTGCGTCAGGATAATCCTCTCTTGCTTTTAAGATGTCATCTTCTTTGAACATTGTGTGGACGTAGCAGTGTCCATCTTCAGGTACGATTAATGCCTTCTTGTTACTTAGCCGTGCTGAATATGTACCTAGGTTGTAGTCTGGTGCGAATATGAACTTGTCACCTTCTAGGCTTTCTGCTACCTTCTTAGCATTAGCAGATGTGCATACAATGTCTGCTTCGCTTTTTGTCTCTGCACGACTGTTAACGTATAATACTACCTCTAAGTTGGGGTTGTCAGCTTTTGTCTGTTTTAGTTCCTCTAATGATACCATGTCTGCCATCTGACAGTTTGCCCTATTGTCGGGTAGTAACACCTTCTTATCGGGACTGATTATTGCAGCAGTTTCAGCCATGAAGTTTACTCCACAGAATACGATTATATCGGCATCTTTGACGTTGCTTGCCTTTATACATAACTCAAGTGAGTCTCCTACGAAGTCTGCGAGTTCCTGTATCTCTTTTGGCTGGTAATTATGTGCTAATATTATGGCGTTTTTTTCTTTTTTTAGCTTGTTTATCTCATCAATTATCTCAGTAATTTTAACTCCCCCTAAAATTTGATAAGAAATTAACATGTGTTATAAGTCTTATTTATTCAACATATTATTTAAATAATTGCATCATTTAATGCGTGTTGACATCCACAATCGCTGTTTACGTCCGTAAATTTAACTGTTTTTGTAATCAATTCAATTAAATTTTCTTCACATTCTTTCATCGCATCAACAACTTCACCAACAGTTAAGTTATGTTTACTTATACCTGCAGCATAATTAGTGACAACACAAATACTGGCATAACACATTTGCCTCTCCTTGGCAAGAACCACCTCTGGAAGACCAGTCATACCAATAACCTTGCCACCAATCAGCTTATAAAACTCTATCTCAGCACTACTCTCAAAACGTGGACCATTAGTGGCAATATAAACACCATATGGGTGAACAGATGTGTCTCTTGTAAGATAGCCTCTCAAAGTCTCACAGTAGGGATGACTACAGTCGATGTGAACAACCTCATCATCAAAGAATGTGGACTTACGACCATCTGTAAAGTCGATGAAATTATCAGGAATAAGCAGTGAACCAGGAGTAATGTTAGTATCAAGTGATCCAACAGAATTAGTGGCATAGATCTGCTTAACGCCCATTATGCTGAGAGCCTCAATGTTAGCTCTATAATTAATCCTGTGGGGTGGAATGCTATGATTCTTGTCATGACGAAGCAGGTATGCAACTTCCACCCCATCAATGTCAACTACTAGAACCTCAGGGTTACTGCCATAGCTTGTATTGACAACTTCCCTCCTTGTGACATCGTATGATTCAAGAAGTGACTCAGTACCAGTACCTCCAATGATTCCAATCATAACTATTACCCCTTGACAACACCTAATGGAATCATCTGTGCAACCAGTTTACTGATACCCGTCTTATCGGCAGTCTTGACAACACTATCCACATTCTTATAAGCACCAGGAGCTTCTTCAGCAATCACTGGCTTGGAGTTAGCCTTAAGAACAATTCCCTTCTTAGACAACATATTGTTAACATCATCTGGTGTGAACTCCCTCTTTGCACCAGACCTACTCATTACACGACCAGCACCATGTGCTGTTGAACCAAATGTCTCCTCCATGGCAACGTCAGTACCACTAAGAATATATGAACAAGTACCCATAGTACCAGGAATGAGGACTGGCTGACCCACGTCACGGTATTCCTGTGGAATTTCCTTACGACCAGGACCGAAGGCACGTGTAGCACCCTTACGATGCACGTAGACAGTCCTGTTAAACTTGCCAACCTTGTGGGATTCCTTTTTAACGATATTGTGTGCAACATCATACAACATATGCATACCCATACTATCAGCGTCCTGTCCTAGGACACTTTCAAATGATTCACGAACCCAGTGCAGAATCATCTGCCTATTAGTCCAAGCATAATTTGCACCACAAGCCATAGCCTCGAGGTAGTGCTGTGCCTCAACTGAATCAATAGGTGCACATGCAAGTTGCCTGTCAGGTAGTGACATCTTAAGTCTCTTAGCAACCTTGTCCATTTCACGGAGGTTGTCTGCACAAATCTGGTATCCACATCCACGTGAACCAGTATGGATTAATACGACAACTTGGTCTTTTTCTAGTCCGTAGACTTTTGCAATTTCCTCATCATGGACATCACCAATACTCTGAACTTCCAGGAAGTGATTACCACTACCAAGAGATCCTAACTGTGGAATACCTCTCCTCTTAGCCTTACTACTGACACTCTCAGGATTAGCACCAGCCATACAGCCATTCTCCTCCATGAATTTGAGGTCTTCATCCCAGCCGTATCCATTCTCGATAGCCCACCTTGCACCATTAAGCAGTACTTCGTCAATCTCATTGCCTTTGAGGTGTTTTATTCCATTGCTTCCAAGACCAGAGGGAACTTTATTGAACAATTCATTGACAAGGTCATTCATGTGTGGTACTACATCCTCCCTTGTGAGGTTGGTCTTAACAAGCCTTACACCACAGTTAATGTCAAAACCCACACCACCAGGACTTATAACACCATTAGTTTCCGAAAATGCTGCCACACCACCAATACTGAATCCATACCCAAAGTGTATGTCTGGAAGTCCTATTGACCTCTTCTGTATCCCCTCAAGGTGTGCGACATTTGCTACCTGTTGGATTGCACCATCTTCAAGGGTTTTAACAGATTCGTCATCCATGTATATTCTTGCAGGTACTCTCATACCCTTCTCGGTACTTGACGGCACATCATATACACAGTCACGTACTTTCTCTAAATCAGCTTTTCCTACCATTATTATTCACCAATTTTTATATTATATTCGTCTCGTTATATGATTAAATGTATGTATCTTAATTAATTTAGTTTTTGTTGCTTAGGGTATAACGAGTAACAATAGTTTAATCATAAATCAACTATGAACCTAACCCTATACTCGTTTTTATCCTCAGTAATTTCCATGTTATGGTATGTGATAGCTTTAACCTCGGTCTTATAACAATACTTGGAAGTATCATACACATCACCAAGTAGCCTAGCAGACAAGTGATAGCCATCATCATCCATATTAATCTTAACATCATAGGAATTGGCAACAAAGAATTCACCATCAAAGAGAATCAGCAACTCAGTAATCCAGTCATACAACAAGGCATACTCATCCTCCGAGCTTACAGATACTTCTTTCCTAATATTTTCTTCAATCATGTCAACATCAGTAATCAGATTAAAACATGCAACAGCAGAATACATGAACGCATCCTCAATGTTGCTGGATACTACCTCAATACCGATATCGGCAGTTGTTTCAAAATAACTATAATCACTCATAACAATAAGTATGTAACTTATCAGTCAATAAAGTTACTCTTGAAGATATGATTCATGTTTAACTTATTCAAATAATTTTTACTTAATTGAGTGTTACTGCTGCTTCATCAATGCGTTTTTAGAGTTTTTAAGGATTTAAATCACAAGTCATATATTAAAAAAAAGTTATATGGGGTGATGATATGTCACAAAGTATTTTAGCTACTTTGTAACAGTTAAAACACTATTAGTGTATTTTGCAGAGTTTGACTGCGTGTTACCATTGTATGCTATGGTGATGTTGTTTAATCCAATCTTAGCAGTGTTTGGAACTGTGAATGTAATCATTGCAACACCGTTAGAGACATCGTGTGTGGTGTATATCTGTCCACCATTATTGTCAAAGAATGGTAGTGTAGCTCCGTTTAACTTGAATATGTATTTACCACTAATAACATTGGTGAGTGTCTTAGCATTTGTTAGTCTTGCAGTAATAGTAACGTTTCTTCCAATCTTGGATGTCTGTCTGGTCATGTTGATGTTAACGTTCTGTTTATGGATTACAGCCGTGGAATTGATAATTTTCTGTGTGTAACGATTGTTTTCTCCTAAGATAATCATCATCTTCAATTGTCCTGATGGCAGGTATGGTAGCTTGAACTTTGCGTATAGCTTTCCATCAACGGCTGTTGTTGTGAGAACAGTTTTTCCCCCAATTTTAATAGCGACCTTCGTATTGCCGCAGATGATGTTACCATTAACGTCTTTAAGTGTCCTGTTGATTGTTATGACTTCCTCTGATGTTGCATCAATAGTGAATGCAACGTTATCATATTTACCCTTATTAACGGTCATCGTGGTTGTTGCTTCCTCCCTTTCATAGCCGGTCTTTGTTGCCACAGCAGTAATGTTATAAGTTTTTGCAGAGTAACCAGCTAATGGTAGGTTATATGTGGTGCTACCATTTTTGAGGTTGAGCTGTACAGTCTTACCATTCTTGTCCTTAACAGTTAAACCATTGACCTTCAATATCACTGTAGTTGATATTGGGTTGTTCTTTGCATTGGTTACTCTTATGTTGATTGCCGCTGTTTTTGCTGTGTCTATGCTTTTTGGTGCATTGACCTTAATTGTCTGGAAGCTGACACTTTTTAATGTTCCATCTATGTTGTATATACGTGAGGTTGTCTCGTTAACTGATGCTCTGTTGACACATTTGGTGTAATCATTGTCTCCATGCTTTAGTGTTGCATCCATGTTAGCGATTATTCCAGCATAGATGAATGTGTTGAGTACTTGTGTCTGGAAGGTGTTTTTACCAAGGGTCATAGTTCCATTACTATTGAATATCGTTGCTCCACAGGCAAAATCACCATGTACCTTATTATTGAACACGTTTGATGTTACTCTTGAATCAGAGTCTGAAATAAACAGTACTCCACCATAAATACCACTTTCATCATCATTCTTTCCAGTACTGTTAATTTTGATGTTTGTGAATTTATTGTTAGTAACGTTAATACTGCCCTCTATTGAACCAATTATTCCACCAGATACTCCGTAAGTTGTGAGGTTAATGTTGTTGAACGTATTGTTGTCGATTGTTGAAGTAGAATTTTCACAATCGATTACTATTGCCCCAACATTAATCTTTGGGAGGTTTGTGTTAATGTTTTTGAAGACGTTATTTGTTATTGTTGGCTTAGAATTTATACAAGTAATTACTCCGTAATTGTTTGAGTCAAACACGTTGCTTGTTAAAATGAAGTTATTAACATCGATTATGGTGATAGTTTCGTTTCTGTTGTTTGTGAACTTGGAATTTTTAACTATCACGTTGTTTTTTGCTTTTTGGCTGAATTCATCGCAAAGTATTGCTGATCCTTCACTAGCTACGTTTTTAGTGAATTCGCAGTGATTTGTTGTCAGGTTAGTGTTTGTCGTGTATACTGCTCCACCATTATTGTTTGTGAAGTTTACATTGTTTAGGTTTAGTGTCACGTTTTCACAGTATATTGCTCCAGTATTATACTTTGTCGAGTTTCTCGTGTTTTTTATCGTTAAATTGTTTATTGTGAGCGTTGTGTTTTTTCCTAGCATTGCCAGGAAGTGGTACTTGTTTTGTCCGTCAATTACTGCTCCGTTACCATTTATTATGACATTATTGTTAGTGTTTACTGCAATTGTTGGTTTGGTGATTTTATATGTTGTTTTCTTCATAGTAATTGTCTGATTAGCGTTTTTGGTCATGGCTTTTGACAGTTCATCGTAGTTTGAAACGCTTGTCACAGTTTTAATTTCCTTATTATCCTTTTGGATGTTGGTTTCAATGTTTGATTGAACATTTTGTCCGTTATCATCATTTGTTTTCAGGCTATCTACATTATCTTCCTGTGCGAATGCTACACTTGAACATATGAGGCTAGTAAATAGTATTACTAGTATTATAGCCATTTTTGTTTTGTTTTTAATGTTTTTTCCTCCACTAAAATATTTTATGTTAAATTCTTTATTCTTACATCATAATTAAATTTTTGATATTTATTTAGAATTCTATTTCATTAATTTAAGTTATTCTAAACTTGTTGTTTAAATAGAACTGGGAACTGTTATTGGGAAACTAGTATTCTCTAATAATCACAAGTTATCAGCGTTATTAGAATACTTGGTTTTGCATGATATTTGTTGATAATCTTTAACTCTGGGTGATATTAATATACTATGAAGTACAAAATAACTTCATTAATGGATGAGAAATTCCATTAATATAATAACATAATTGACATATTGAATATTTAAATTATGTGAAAAAAAATATTTTTATTTGGTTTATTTGGGTGTACCACCAGATAATCCAAGCTTAATGTTAAAATGGTGAAAAAATACTATGACATTGAACAGAAAATATTTTCTATTGGTTCTTGCACTTTTCATGGTACTGCTAATGGGAGTGTCCATGGCGTCGGCAGCTGATGCTGATGTGCAGGGGACAATAGATACAAATAAGTTATCCACACCCAACAATTATGATGTGGATAATATGGTACAATCCAGTGCTAGTCCAACTAGTACGGATACAAACGTGGAAAAAATAACGACAAGTGATAAAACAAACAATACAGAAATTGCAATTAATGAAACAGATAATACATTGAACACAAGTAAAGACATTATTACATTAAATAGTACTAATAAAAGTATTCAAAAAAATCTGAAAACAGCTGGTGAAGGAACATTTACCCAGTTATATGATTTGATAAGTTCTACAGAATCTGGTGGAACAGTATCCTTACCTGGTGATTATGCATTTGTTCAGGGTACGGATGATTTATATAGTGATGGTATTCCAATTACTAATCCTATTACCATAAACGGTAATGGCTTCACTATAAACGCTAATTATTTGGCAAGAATCTTCAATATAACCTCAACCAATGTAACAATCAATGATATTACATTCACCAATGCTAATACATCTGGTGATGGTGGAGCAATATTGTGGACGGGATCTGTTGGAACAATAAAAAACAGTAGATTCTACAACAATAGTGCCGATAACCGTGGGGGAGGTATATTCCTCATAGGAGTCGATGCTGACAATCCATGTGAAAACGTCACAGTAGATAATTGTACTTTCATTGATAACTTCGCAGGATTCAATGGTGCTGGAGTAGACTGGTCTAGTAACTCACAGAATGGTAGACTACTCAATTCCACATTCATTAACAACACTGCCCTAAGAAGTGGTGGTGCTTTATTCTGGAATGGTCATAACGGTACGATAGAAAATACTGTGTTTGAAAACAACAAGGCTACAGGTGAAAACCAAGCAACACATGACTTTACTGGAAGTGTCGAATACGCTACACCTGGTGGTAATGGTGGTGCAATATTATGGTCAGGCTCTGTTGGTTACTTAAACAATGTAACCATCCATAACAACTCTGCTGCTGTTAACGGTGGAGCAGCAATGTTCATTGGGGGAATCAACATAACAGTTAACAACTCTAATGTGACAAACAACTCTGCTGGTAACAATGGTGGAGGATTAGACTGGAGAGAAGGAGCAAGTAATGGTGAAGTAATTAACTCATCATTCGAAGGTAATGATGCTGGTCACGACGGTGGAGCTATATTCTGGAATGGTGAATATGGTGAAATCAAGGACTCATACTTTGCAAACAACCATGCTCTTGGAGATATAACAGGATATGATATACTTTCAGGGCAAACCAATGGTGGTGACGGTGGAGCTGTCATATGGACTGGATCAAATGGTTACATAACAAACTCAGTATTTGAGAACAACGATGCAGCATATCGTGGTGGTTCAATTTACTTTACACACCATGAAGGTACTGGTAGTTGTGAAAACGTCTCTGTTGAGGGTTGTAACTTCACTGATAACCATGCTGGTTTGAATGGTGGAGCACTTGACTGGGGTGTAGGTGCATATAATGCTACTATAAGTTCTTCAAGATTTGTTAGGAATGTTGCTGAACGTAACGGTGGTGCAATCTACGTTTCAGGTCATGAAGGAGACATACTCAATTCTTACTTTGAAGAAAACGAGGCAAAAGGAACAGTTGATAAGGACGACAGGGATACCAGCAGTACAGGACCGTATGGTATATACCATGTCGGTGGAGGTTATGGGGGAGCAATCCTCTGGACATCTTCAAGTACGGTATCATCAGATGGCTTTATAGACAACTGTACATTCTATAAAAACGATGCTAACATTAGTGGTGGAGCAGTCTTCCTCATACACAGTATAAACGTCACAGTAAATGGCTCCAACTTCACAGAAAACCATGCTAAAAATCGTGGTGGAGCACTTAACTTCCGTGAAGGGGCAGAAAACTGTAGTGTTAAAAATTCAATCTTCGATAAGAACATTGCAGATGGCAGTGCAGGAGCAATCTACTGGAATGGTGAAAAAGGTTCAATAGAAAACTCCAACTTCACAGAAAATCGTGCTAAAGGAACTAATTATACGGGACAGTATCCGGCAACCAACCAGACTTATGGTGGGGATGGTGGAGCAGTACTGTGGACTGGTTCCAATGGTGAGATAAGAGGTTCTGTTTTCGATAACAACGATGCCGCATATCGTGGTGGAGCAATCTACTTTACCCATCATGACAATGAGGGTAGCTGTGAAAACGTATCTGTCGATGGATGTAACTTCACTGATAACCATGCCGGTCTGAACGGTGGAGCACTTGACTGGGGTGTAGGTGCATATAACGCTACAATCAGTTCATCAAGGTTCATACGTAACGTTGCTGAACGTAACGGTGGAGCAATCTACGTTTCAGGTCATGAAGGAGA
>MUZZ01000281.1:1058-2100 GCA_003266075.1 Methanosphaera sp. rholeuAM74 | reverse complement strand
AAATCTAATTTATGCCAACACTCCATTTTTCAAAAAAATAATTCATGACAACAATAACCCAACAATAGTTTAAACAGATAGGTGTGCTATTTATCCCACCATCATTACATCAAATATAACGAGAAATACAGTTGATTAAAATGATAGACTTATCCAAACTATGATGTTTACTTAAAGAAAAATATGATATAAAAGGATACACTATGTTAAATGTGGAGAAACTATTTGTAACATGTACATAAACTATTAATAAAATAAGATTTCATAAAAAATTGCTCTAGAACATAGCAGAAATATCTCATTAATCCGAGTAAATTTACATGATAAAAAAAGCGATAAAACAAGGATTACAAAGCTGTTGAACATGAATGTTTAAACACGTTGTAGACGCCAAGATAACAAGCCATGTAAAATACAACACACACTACATATAATCATCTACTCGACAAACCCCAAAAACTAGAAAAATAAAATAGAATAGGGAATCTATCCCCAAAAAAATCTGATTTAAATATTTCCAAGAATAATACTTAAACACATATTATCTGATTCACGTGAATTACAAGAATCCTAGCTTGTAACCGTGAACGTCTTACTAACAGTTGCGTTGTTGTATACTGAGTTTCCGTTGAATGTTGCTGTTACGTTGTTTGTTCCTACTTTGTTTGTCGTGTAGTTTAGTGCGTAGTTTCCACTTGAATCTGTTTTAACCGTGTAGTTTACGCCATTGATTGTTAGTGTTATTGATGCGTTACTTAATGCTTCCCCACTGCTTCTCGTGAATTTACCCGTTATTGTTACTTTGTTTGAGAGTTTTGTGCTTGGTATGTTGTTAATAGTTAGTTTTGTATCTTTTTTGTTGACTGTGAATGTCTTAGACACACTTGCATTGTTGTATACTGAGTTTCCTGCAAAGGTTACTGTAACATTGTTTGTTCCAACCTTGGTTGCAGTATAGTTTACTGAGTAGCTTCCATTTGCATCAGTTTTAGCTGTATAGTTTACGTCGTTAATTTTAATAGTTACCGTTGCATTTGCGAGT
>MUZZ01000281.1:0-1010 GCA_003266075.1 Methanosphaera sp. rholeuAM74 | reverse complement strand
ATTGCAGTCACATTGTTCGTTCCTACTTTAGTAGCAGTATAGTTTACTGAGTAACTTCCATTCGCATCAGTCTTAGCAGTATAGTTTACACCGTTAATTTTAACTGTTATTGCCGCATTGCTTAGTACTTCACCTGTGCTTCTCGTGAGTTTTCCTGTTATCGTTACTTTGTTGGAGTACTGTGTAGCTACGATATTATTTAATGTTATCTTCGTATCTTTCTTGTTGACTGTGAAGGTTTTGGTCGTATTTACTGGATTGTATACAGAGTTTCCAGCAAAGGTTGCTGTCACATTATTCGTTCCTACCTTGGTTGCCGTATAGTTTACTGAGTAACTTCCATTCGCATCAGTCTTAGCAGTATAGTCCACACCATTAACTTTAACAGTTATTGCGGCATTGCTTAGCAGTTCACCTGTACTTCTTGTGAGTTTTCCTGTTATCGTGATCTTGTTGGAGTACTGTGTAGTTGCGATATTATTTAGTGTGATGTTTGTATCTTTTTTATTCACAACAAATGTTTTGGAAACATTTTTAGCATTATAGACAGAGTTACCAGCAAATATTGCAGTCACATTGTTTGTTCCCACTTTAGTTGCAGTGTAGTTTACTGAGTAGCTTCCATTCGCATCAGTCTTAGTGGTATAATTCACACCATTAACTTTCACAGTGATTGCAGCATTGCTTAGTACTTCACCAGTACTTCTTGTGAGTTTTCCTGTTATAGTAATTTTATTAGAGTACTGTGTAGTTGCAATATTGTTTAATGTTATTTTTGTGTCTTTCTTGTTGACTGTGAATGTTTTTGTCGTATTTACTGGATTGTATACTGAGTTTCCAGCGAAAGTTGCTGTCACGTTGTTTGTTCCTACCTTGGTTGCCGTATAGTTTACTGAGTAACTTCCATTCGCATCAGTCTTAGCAGTATAGTTTGCACCATTTATTTTCACTGTTATTGCCGCATTGCTTAGT
The DNA here is from genome assembly GCA_003266075.1 of Methanosphaera sp. rholeuAM74. Classification (GTDB taxonomy): domain Archaea; phylum Methanobacteriota; class Methanobacteria; order Methanobacteriales; family Methanobacteriaceae; genus Methanosphaera. The sequence goes on along the minus strand of MUZZ01000281.1, from coordinate 38 downwards.
ACTTCTCCACTGCTTCTTGTGAGTTTTCCTGTTATCGT
>MUZZ01000286.1:1771-4178 GCA_003266075.1 Methanosphaera sp. rholeuAM74 | reverse complement strand
TTCCACTATTATGTCCTAATACTTCCACACCATTATGAGTGAAATTACAATTATCTAGGCTATAATAGCCATATATTGCTCCACCACCTGTTCCAGCAACGTTGTTCGTGAAGGTTGAGTTAGTGATATTGCATCCATCAGCCTTAGCATTGGCGATTGCTCCACCATATCTACCAGCATAGTTATCACTAAAGTTACAGTTATCAATCACACAGCTTCCATTATTGTAGATACATGTACCAGACCCTTCAGTTCTCCAAATTTGGTCTTTAAAGAAGTAACCCACAGTATTATTACTAAAACTACTATTATAAATATTGAGCGTAGCATTATTAAAGATTGCACCATTAATAATACTTACATGACCAGTCAGACTATTGGTAGCAGTTGTATTGAATGAATTATTCTCCATCAAACAACCAATAAGTGTAGCATTACCAAGGTTATTCAATAAAAATCCATCATACTTAACGGAATTAAGAGTCACATCATTATTGGAGAAGCTACAGTTAATAAATGATATGTTTGCATAGTTTGTTATCTGTGCTGTGATGTTACAGTTAATAAATGTCGTGTTATCTCCATTCGAAAATGGGAGAGTTATATTCTCGTCTTCCACAATGCCATTATACGTTTTTCTTTCAGCATATATGACTTTTCCATCTTCTATATTTAATATATCACTAGAAACAAAAGTGGTATACTCGTTGATGTATATAGTACCATGATTAAGTATTGCTCCCATAGCACTAGTAACATTAACAGTACAATTTTTTAATTCTAAAATACCATAATTACTGCTATGATAGTTTAGAGTACAGTTTATCAGTGTAACATCTCCATCAAAACAATGTCCGTAGCTTCTTTGAAACTCATAGTTTTCTATGCGATATGTGCCGTTAATGCTAAATTCTTGATCTAATCTTTCAAGTTCTTCTCTGTCTTCTTGTCCATTTAATGTGATTACATCTTTTTTGGGTTGTTTATCAGTTTTTACATTATTATCTTTTAATTCATTTAATTGTTTTTCTGTATTTGATGTTTGTATTTCTTGTGTAGTGACAATATTATCATTTGAATCGGTGATGGCTAATTGTGTTTGTTCTGTTGCTGTTGTGTTGTCAGTATTGTCTATAGCATTCACACTTGAAGCACTCAGTACTATTAATAACAGTATTGTGAGTACAAAGTATATGCTTGTTTTTCTAAACATTTTTTTCCATCCCCCATGGAATTATCTACTTTTATACTAGGATGAATACTTCTCCATTTTTTTAGATGACTTTTAGTAGGGATTCTGATTCAAGTTTGGATGTTCCACTAGTGTAAACAGCTTTAATAGTGTAATCACCTGTTTTCAAGGTTTTTGGTATTGCGTATGTGAATGTGGTAGTGTTTCCTTCAACTTTTGCGTAGAGTTTTCCATCTGTGGTTTTAACAGTTTTGCCGTTGACTTTGAGTACGACTTTACCATTGTCAAGGTTTTTCGTGGTCACTGTTATCGTTACTTCACTTCCTGCTGTGACTGTTACGTCTTCTACTGTGAATTCTGGTTCATCTGTTTCTGGATAGGTGATTGTTGGGTTTACTACTTCGCTAGTGAATGATGGAATTTCACCACTTGCTTGGTATACTGCAACTATTTCACTTTCATTATTCCATGCTTTAGTCACATTAACATCGGTTAGTGTTGCTAGTCCATCTGTTAGGTCTGCATACAGTATTTTGCCATTAGTTGAATCTCTCAATACTTTGCCGTTAAGTGTGAAATATACCCTACCAGTATCAATGTTTTCATCATTAATCAGTGCGTTAGCAGTTATAGTTGTAGTTCCATCCATTTGTGCTAGTACTGGGTTGACTGTTAAGTCATATTTGTTTACGTAGACGACTAGTTCGTTGCTTCTACTTTCTAGTGCTTGTGTAGATACTTGAATACTTAGTGTACCATAGTCTTCTGGGGTGAATGTGAACGTGTTTTCACTTGTATCTCCTATAATTGTATCGTTGACTGTTATTTTGTAGTTGTTTATGATGTCTGCGTCATAGTACTCTGGGTTAACTAGTGATGCATTGAATGTTAATGCTATTTCATCTCCTGTAGCAATGATTTTATCTTCAACAGGTGATGATAAAGTGAATTCAGTAATGTCAATTGTACAGTTATTGTATACATTGTTTGCTATTGTGACTTCATCTGTATTGTTGTGTATTACTGTTTCTGACTTTGATTTAACGTTTTCAAATGTGTTACCAGTAAGTTCTAATGTGTTATTAGTAGCAGTTTGGTTGAAGTTTACAAATATTGCTCCAGCTTTCTGTGTTGTTGTACTATTAATGAACTGATTGTTTCTAATGATTACTTCTATATTGCTTCCAAGAATGTAATCTGTAAATGCACTACTTG
>MUZZ01000286.1:0-1629 GCA_003266075.1 Methanosphaera sp. rholeuAM74 | reverse complement strand
ATTATCGTTATTATCAAGTACAATATTCTCTATATTGACGTAACCACCATTTAATAATGATGCATAAGTCCAAGTTTTCATAATAGAATTATTTATGAAAGTAGAATTGGAAACAGTAAGATATTTTGAGGTAAAACCAAAAGTTCCACTATTATTAAAGAAGTTTGAATCATATACTGATATATTGAGGTTATTGTTAGGTTTTTCTGTATTAGAAACGTCGAATAATCTGTTATAACAATTTATTACAGTCACATTCTTTATAAGTACATTACTCTCAAAGTTTTGGTTGTTACCATAGTCAATACTTGAAGAACAATCTTCATTGATTTCAACATTACTAATTGTAATATTACCATAACCAATAAATTGTGATGGTAATCTATTATTATCTATGAATACATTTCCAGCATTTTCAATACCAAAAATCATGTTTGAACTATTATATAAATACAAGTTTCCCTCGTTATAGATGTTTTCAATCACTTCTACATATTCATATCCAATATACTTCATGTAAGATGTATTTAAAGTACAATTAATTAGTGTAAGGTTACCATAATTACTTTTAAAGTTAGGTAGACTCACATTTTCAAATACATATGTACCATTAAATTCAGACATTAATGGAAGAAGCCTATCATTATCATTAATAATAACTTCACCAGTACCATTCAAATTGAAGTTTTCAGCAAATACAGTATCATCACTAATAATAACAACACCATTATTTGTGATAGTTGAATTCAATGTACAATTCTTGAATGTAAGTTTACCTGTATTTGTTATTGGACTATTAATTTCAACATTTTCAAGGACTTGTTCTCCAGCATATACACCTTGTTGTACAAGAACACTTATTAAATTTGTATTATTAGTATAAATATTCTTATTATTGATTGTGATGGAAAAATTATCTCCGATAATTGTATCTTCACTTACAATTAAAGTTCCAACGTTAGTTATCGAAGAATTTAATATGGAGCTGTTAACGACTAATGTGGCATTATCATAGTTAGTGATTCTATTGGTTATATTTACATGGTTTAAAGTTAAATTATATTTATTACCAATTCTATGTGTTATGGATGCATCATTTAATGTATTATTGCATACATTTTGGAAAGTCAATGTACGTGTAGATTTTGTACCTGTTAATATTTGGTTGTTACAATTTAAAATTATGTTTTTTTCATAGAGACCTGGGGATAATTGTATGTTAGTTGATATCTCATAAGTTCCTTCATTTAGGTTGATTACATATGTATCATTACCTTCTTCATTCACTATATTATCCATTGCAGTTTTTATTTCATCATAATTATTTACTTCAATATTCTTTGTTGCAGTCTTTATATTTTTATCTTCTTTTTCTATTTTCTTTGTATCTGCTACTTTTTGGTTAGTACTTGTTTGTACTGGTTCTGTGTTAATGCTTTCACTAGCTGTATCTGAGATAACTGTTGTATCAGTTGTATCAGTTGTAGTGTTTGTATTGTCTGTTGCACTTACAGTTGAAACAGCAAGTACTAATGTGAGTAGTGCTAGTACAAAGAATATTTTTGTTTTATTCTTCATAAGTTTATCACTTCTGTTATAATTTTATAGTTTGGCATTGTGACTAATCAT
>MUZZ01000157.1 GCA_003266075.1 Methanosphaera sp. rholeuAM74 | reverse complement strand
AACTGTTTCTAAAGGTCTGTCTAAAGTCAACATGATAATCCAATGACAAGAAGCTGTTGATTTATTTTGAGAATTTTTTAGTATGTTTTAGCAAGTGAATATGTACTTTTTTGCTGAAGTTTCTTTCCATCCTCAACCTGTAGATGTTGAGGTATTCATTTTAGGATAAAATTCAGATTTAATCCACGATAAAGATTAAATAAGACATTAAATGCAAACATTGATTATTTACAAACTATATTAATTATGATAAACATATAATTATAAAGAGTTGAATTATAAGTGATGACTATAATATCACAGATTATGTTGATAGTAATGGGGGGGTTTAATCCTTGATAGTAGGTACTAGAGGTAGTCAATTAGCTACCACCCAAACTCAGACTGTTGTTAGACAATTAGAAGAAATGACTGGAGAAAAAATCGAAACAAAGATTATAAAAACAACAGGAGATAAAATTACAAACTCACAATTATATAATATAGATGCAAAGGGGATATTCACAAAGGAATTGGATCAAGCCCTGATTGATGGAACAATTGACTTTGCTGTTCACAGTTTTAAAGACTTACCTAGTGAACTAAACAACCAACTAAGTATTACAGCAATACCGGAAAGAGAAGCCATAAATGAGGTATTGATATCCAAGTATTCATGGGATGAACTGCCAGAGAATGCTACTCTAGGTACTAGTAGTGTGAGAAGAGAAGCCTTCTGTAAACTACATAACAAGAACGTTGAAACCACACCACTTAGGGGAAACGTGGAGACACGTATACGCAAAGTAGAAGAAGGAGAGTGTGATGCGACGATAATGGCACTAGCAGGTATTAACAGGTTGGGCTTGAACGAACACGTGAAAGAGGTCTTTGATGAGGATTACATTGTACCACCAGCAGGACAAGGTGCATTAGCTGTCATGACACATAAAGACTCCCAGTACTATGATGAGATTAGTAAACTGAACCATGAAGACACTAGATGTGAAGCATTATGTGAGAAGGCTATACTTGAAAGTTTAGGGGTAGGATGCCAGTGGCCAGTAGGGATATACTCAAGAGTGGATAAAGATGAAATAACCATCAACTGTAAACTCTTAAGTCCTGAGGGCAAACTACTAGCAGACATACACAAAAGGTGCATGAAGACTGATGCAATAAGCACAGCACAGAGTATTGGAAAAAAACTAAGAGAGGATACTATATGAAAGAAACAAATGTGGGTGTTATCGGAGTAGGGGCAATGGGATATAACCATGTTAGAATCTACTCTGAAATAGAAAATGCGAACTTACTAGCAATATCCGACATGGTCAGGGGAACACTTGACAACGTGTCAAAGGAATTTAACACAGTCGGCTATGTTGACTATGACAACATACTCCAAATCGATGACATAGAAGCCGTGAACATCTGTGTACCAACAGTATTCCACCACGACGTTGTTATGAGAGCAATAGAATCTGGAAAGAATGTTTTAGTGGAAAAACCTATAGCATCAAAGCTTGTTGAAGCAAAGGAAATGATTGAAGCTGCAAACGATAATGGAGTAATCTTGGCTACAGGACACGTTGAAAGGTTCAACCCAGCAGTACGTGTTGCAAAAAAACTATTGAAAGATGGTGAAATAGGTGAAGTTGTAACGGCAAACGCTAAGAGGCTTGGACCATACCCACCACGAATAAGGGATGTTGGAGTGGCAATAGACCTAGCCATACACGACATTGACATATTCAACTACCTCTTTGAAAGTAGGGCAGAGATGGTTTTTGCCAATATGAGTAGTAACCTTAAGAATTGTGAATTTGAAGACCATGCAGAAATCATGACCAAATATGATAATGGCGTATTAAGTATCCTCGAAACCAATTGGTTAACACCCTACAAGAAACGTCAACTAAACATTACTGGTGTAGATGGTATCATAAGCGTGGACTATGGAAACCAGAGTGTGACATTATACAAGGAAAATAATAGTGTGGAAGAAGTAAAGGTAGAAAATAAGGAACCATTAAAAGAGGAACTAAAATCATTTGTAAATGCTGTACAAACAAAAACTGAACCAGAAGTAACAGGACAGGATGGCTTAGAAGCATTGAAAATTGTTGATGCTGCAATGAGTTCATCAAAAAACAAGAGCTTAGTATACTTAGAGTAATCTTATGGTGATAAAATGAATTCAAAACTAATAGAAAAAGCAATAGAATTAAGAAGTAAAGGATTGACAACTGGTGAAATAGCAGACGAATTAAACATATCCAAGGATACTACACAATGGCTCATCCTACAAATGAGTCACGTGAATAAAAACAAGCAGAAACAGAAACCTGACGACTTTGCAATAAACTGGAAAACCATTGGTTCAAGCTCTGCACGTATGGATTACATCTCCTCAGCACTAGCAGATTTAGCCATAGAAGAAGGAGAAGTAGATACCGTTGTAGGTATTAGTGTAAGTGGAGTACCATTTGCAACCATCATTGCACAGGTTCTTGATGCTGAATTATCAGTATTCCATCCAATTAAGCACATGAAAAACGAGTCAGCACAAGGGGCTATAAGTCACAACTTCGCAAACATAAAAAACAAGAACATCATAATCGTGGATGACGTTATAACTAGTGGAGCAACAGTGACTGATGCAATTAAAGTCTGTAAAACCCATGGAGCAACGCCACTAGCTGTTACAGTATTAGTGGATAAGAAAGGAATCAATGACTTAGATAACGTTCCAATAAAGTCATTAATTAAGGTAAACAAAGTAGGATAGACTTCATACTTACCCCCATTAACCCCCTCATCAAAGCTAGGAGATTAGTATTCTCATAACTTCATCATACTATTTTTGTGATATGGAATGGAAACGTATTTTACGATAATATATTATATTATGAAAAACATAAATTAGAATAATAGAAATGCAATGTGTCAATAGTGGAAGTATATCAAACATTTAAAAAAAGAAATGTTATCATAAATATAATCAATTACAGACCAAAATGGATTTACATGTTAAAGAATAAACGTTTGGAGGATATGTTTTGAATAATAAAAGTAATAATAATAAATCTAAATCAAGGGCAAATAATAACAATCAACAACAGCAGGGTGGAGAAAACATACGTGTTAGGTCACCTCGCAAAGGAGAAATACCTGGAGTAGTAGAACAAATTTTAGGACACGGAAAACTGAAAGTCAGATGTAATGACAAAAATGTTCGACTATGCAGAATTCCTGGTAGGATGAAAAAGCGTATATGGATACGTGAGGGAGATGTTGTCTTAGTTAAACCATGGGATTTCCAGAGTAATGAGAAAGCTGATGTAATATGGAGGTACACTCGTACTGAAGCAAACTACCTTGAAAGAAGAGGATTTATTAAGATATAATGCACACCATTAACAAGGATGATTCCACATGGAGTTAACAGAGAATTTAGAACCTGTATTTATCTTTGCATCAATACTTCTGGGATTACTACTAAACAATGTGGAAGTGATTAATAATATAAGTCCATCCTTGATTACTATTTTTCTGGTAATGATGCTCTTTGCATTGTTCATGGACATCCCAGTAGGCAAAATTGGAGAAAGCTTTTCAAATACCAAATTTACAGCTACAAGTCTGATTATAAACTTCATGTGGACACCATTACTAGGTTATTTCCTAGCCAGTCTACTGTTAAAGGGAAACCTTGACATGAGGATAGGATTTCTCATGCTGATACTCACACCATGTACAGACTGGTATCTAATATTTACCAAGATGGCTAAGGGAAACCTGGCACTTAGTATGTCACTTTTACCTATAAATCTAGTCTTACAAATTATACTGCTACCAATATACCTACTAATATTCTTTTCAAGTACAAATACGCTGGAAATAGCTAATCTAGCATATAGTTTAATTGTTTTCATAGTATTACCATTCATCATGGCACAATTTGTTAAGATATTACTGAAAGGCAGGTCATCGTTGGAAAAAATTACTTCGGTATTTTCAAGATGTCAGACACTATTTCTATGTGTAGCAATATTTGCATTGTTCAATAGAGAGTCAAGTGTACTGATTGAAAACGTAGATAAGATTGAGGTTATATTCATACCAGTACTACTGTTTTTTGTGATTAACTGTGTTGTGGATTATATAATATCAATGAGATTAAATTTCAGATATGAGGATTATGTCAGCTTAACGTTCACTACGTTAGCACGTAACTCACCACTAGCACTTGCCATAGCAGTATCTTCATTTCCAAAAAACGAATTAATAGCAATAACCCTAGTTATTGGACCATTAATAGAACTACCTGTACTTTATGTAGTATCTAAAATAGCTTTGAAATTTAAAAAAAAATATGAAGGAGGAATGAGATATTTTGAACAAGCATTATGATGATGCAGACAATCAAATGCGTGAATTAGAGGAAACTAAGCGTTTGAAAAGTTCTGAAGATGAACAAGTTTCCAGCGAAGTGTTCGATAACAAAACCTTGGACGTACTTTACAAATTAGCAAAACAAGGTTATATAAATAGTTTAAATGGTGTTATAAGCACTGGTAAAGAGGCAAACGTGTTTTCAGGAGTGGATGATGATGGAAATAACGTGGCTGTAAAGATTTACAGAATCGTTACATTAGACTTCAAAAAGATTAATGAATACCTTGCAGGTGACCCCAGATTCAAGAATCATGGAGGAAATAAGAGAAAATTAATAACTTCATGGACACAAAAGGAATTTAAAAATCTGAATAGACTTAAAAAAATCGGATTAAGAGTTCCCCAACCATACACGGCAAAAGAAAACGTCCTCGTAATGGAATATCTGCCAACTAGCAAACATGACCAAACAGCAGCCACACCATTATATAAGGCACATTTAGACAATAGCAGGGAAGTCTTTGATGAAATTATAGATGCTATGGTTAAGATGTATAACAATGCTAAATTGGTTCATGGAGACCTGTCAAGGTACAATATACTGATGAGCAACAATCACCCATACATAATCGATTTATCACAGGCAACGCTAACAAGCCACCCAAATAGTGATAAACTACTCAACAGAGACATCAACAACATCGTAAGGGATGCTAAAAAATTTGGTTTAGAATTATCTTATGATAAAATCGAAAATAAAATTAAAAACCACTAACTAAGTAGAAAACGATATACAATAGTTATTTATAGTAGTGTATACATAATTATATAATAGAAGCTTAGCTATATTCTAACAATAGCAAATGTTAAATAAATAAAGAAACTAAAAACCATCAAAATAAATAGAATACACTTATTATTACTATTTATATCTTATTCAAATATGTTAAGAAATAACTATACAGTAGAAGCGCTGTAAATAATTATAGAACTATTTTAAGAAGGAGCTTTTTATAATGGTAAATATAGAATACTTGAAAATCCCAAAAGACAGAGTTGGAGTGACCATCGGAAAAAATGGTAAAATAAAACACCAGCTAGAAATTATAACCAAAACTGAACTAAAAATCGACAGTGATACTGGAAACATAAGTATCAGCTCAACAGATGAAACAGACGATCCACTAGCAATATGGAAAGCAAGATACATGATAAAAGCTATAGGAAGAGGATTTAACCCAGAAATCGCTTTAAAACTAGAAAATGAAGATCTGATTCTGGAAATTATTAACTTACAAGATTATGTCGGTAAATCCAAAAAAGCTTTAGTAAGACAGAAAGGTAGAATAATAGGTAAAGGTGGAAGAACCAGACAAATCATGCATGACATGTTAGAAGTAGAAATAAGCATATATGGAAAGACTGTATCATTAATAGGAAAAATTGAGAACGTACAGATGGCACGTGAAGCAATAGAAATGATACTTGAAGGTTCAAGACAGAAAACCGTCTATGCTTACCTAGAGAAAATGCATGACAAACTCAAAAGAAGAGAATTCGATGAAATGGTTAACGGAAAACCTGACATGAAGGACATCTTAAGAGAAGACTTAGACAGCGATGAAGATTATACTGATGCAGAAGAAGATTATAATCAAGCCTCACTAGATGAAGAAGAAGAAGATATTGAAGAAGATAAAGACTATTTTGAAACAGAAGAAGTTCCTGAAAAGTTATAAGTAATTTCTCCACCCCCTACAATAAATCCTCTTTTTGAAAAAAGATATTATTTAACATATTTTCTGGTTTGGATATGTATCTGAAAATATTGGTGAGTTGACAAATAATATTCGTTATTTTTTTTGATTGTGTTGATTACTTATCAAGGCCCCCCTAACTTTGCATTTTTATATGGGCAGGGGTATATACCATGGTTTTATATTATATGTTTTACATATATTAGTATATGGTTAAAATATTATTTTTTTAATAATGCATATGTAGGTGCTATATAATTTAGTGTGAAATATCAGTATTAATCATTTATACTAAGGCATATTTAGCGTTAAAGTATAGGAAATGTTTTAATATAAGAGTATTAATAACAGATACCCCATGTATTATTAAGTCATATAAAACATATTGGAGGATTGAAATCTTGGAACGTGACACCAATGAATTATTTGAAGAATTTAAGGAATTAACAGCTTCTGAATTTTTTAAAAGAAACAAACAGATGCTAGGTTTTTCTGGTAAAATTAGATCATTAACAATTGTATTCCACGAACTGATAACCAACAGTCTAGATGCATGTGAAGAAGTCGGAATACTGCCAGACATAACCATAGAATTAACAAGACTGGGAAAAGACCATTACCTGTTAAAACACGCTGATAATGGACCAGGAATACCTGAGGATTATATTACAAAAGTATACTGTCAGATGTTTGCAGGAAGTAAGTTTCGTAACATTCAATCCAGAGGTCAACAAGGTCTCGGATGTAGTGGATGTGTACTACTCTCACAAATGACAACAGGTCAGCCAGTGACGATAAGATCAAGATATAAGGATGGTAACGAGCTTAAAGGAGTAGAAATGAAAGTTAAACTCGATGTTAAAAAGAATACAGGTATCATCCTTGACAGACAAGAGTTTGAAACAGACAGAACTGGTTCAGGTATTGAAATAGAGTTTAAGGATGTTTCATATTCAATGAGTGAACAAGGTGCTTATGAATACATAAGACGTACCGTAATTGGAAATCCACATGCAAAAATTGTTTTCAAAGACCCTAGTGGAAGAAAATACACCTTTGACAGGGCAACCACTCAAATCCCACCACTACCTAAGGAGGTTCTTCCACATCCAAAAGGTGTAACTGCAGACGACATCATTGACTTATGCAAGACAACCAACAAGAAACGATTCAAAAATTTGTTAATGGATTCACTTAGCCGTGTTTCAGCAGCAAAAATTAAGGAATTAGAAGAAGCTACGGGCATAGACATGAACAAACGTCCACGCAGTATTTCATGGAAGGAAGCTGAAGCAGTAGTCAAACAATTTGATCAGATGAAGTTCATGGCACCACCTACAAGTGGACTTAAACCTATAGGTAACGAACAAATTGAAAAGGGTATAAATGAGATACTCCTACCAGAGTTCTCTACTGCAATTACAAGAAAGCCCCAAGCATACCGTGGAGGAGTATCATNNATCATGAGGTTTGCAAACCGTGTACCATTAACATTTGATCAGGGAAGCTGTGCGATTACAGAGGCATTGAAAAGTATTGACTGGAGAAGATATGGTATTAGAAGCTTGGACGATGCACCTATATCCGTATTTGTCAACATAATATCCACTAACGTACCATACCTTTCCACAGGTAAGCAAAGTGTAGCACCAGAGGAAGAAATTGTCAGAGAAATAAGGCAGGCCACCATGAAGATAGCACGTAAGCTAGAAAAGTATATTAGAACTAAAAAGGCTGCTAAAAACGAGGAAATGAGGGCTAAGATATTTGAGGACTTAGTGCCTGTTGTCATCCAGCAATCAGCACTTCTTGCAGAAAAGGATATTCCTGAATACAATAAGATAATGGACGAAGTAACACATAAAGCTAAGATTATGGATATGCGAAACCGTCTTAAACAACCAGAAGTTGAGCCTATGAAGATTAAGACTGAAGAACCTAAGCTAAGAATTAAAACAGAAGAAACAGAGGAATGATATACATGATGAAACATAAGGAGTATGCATTGAATAGACTACGTGGAATGGGTGATGAAGTTCTTGAAAAAATCTTAGAAGAAGAAGTTCCTAGCATAAAGATTCCGTCAAGGGGTACTGGAAACATCATCTACAACGAGGATAAAAGATACTTCGAATTAGGTGAAAGGAAAGGAACAAGGTCATTAGGTAATGTTAAACAGATTAAAAAGATGGCACAGATGATGTGTGTCGGCAACTTCTGTAAGGAACTCGTGAACATCCAGAAAACGGCTACCATGAGGGAGATGTACTACGTCTCTGAAGGATGGGATGTGGGATTTGACAACCAGCAGGAATCTAACAACATTACAGAAGACATTGAGGTTACCCTAGGAGTTTCAAGGGAAAATCTGGGATTACTTCCAGAGGAAGATGGAGCTGCCGTCTATGGTGACATCACATTAAGAGATGAGGACGTCGAATTTAACGCACTTAGGATGGGTAAGTCTGGTTATTCCATACCTCCTACGGTTGATGACGTTGAATTTGTTGATTCAGGTGTGGAACGTATTATTGCAGTGGAAACCATGGGGATGTTCCATAGGATGGTACAGGAGAAGGCTTACGACCGTTTCAACACCTTGATTGTTGGGCTTAAGGGTCAAGCCGCACGTGCTACACGTAGATTCATCAGACGTGCAAGTGATGAGTTAAATGTCCCAGTATACATTTGTAACGACGGAGACCCATGGGGTTTCCACATTGGTATGGTAATCATATCTGGTAGTGCTAAGCTAGCACACGTTAACCACGACCTTGCAACCCCTGATGCCAAGTTTATCGGTGTAACTGCGTCAGACATAGAAAACTATGATTTACCTACTGATAAGTTGAAAGACATTGACGTGGCAAGACTTAAAGAGTTATCCGCTGATCCAAGATATAGGGGAGAGTTCTGGCAGACCGAGATTAAAAAAATGCTAAAACTGGGCAAAAAGGCAGAACAGCAGTCCTTCTCCAAGTATGGTCTTGAATACATTGTTGACACATACTTCCCAGCCAAAATTGGTGCTATCGAAGGACAAGAACTTGAATAAACAGAAGGATGATAACATAAATTTAAATATGATAAAAGGAAATAAAATACCACTGATTGTTGTAATGATAATGATTGTTGGCATAATATCAAGTGAAATTACCCTACCAGCACTACTGTTTATAGGTATTATCTCAGGTATTATCTGCTATAGCAGTGAATTTAGTGAAACACTGGTTGTAACACTATTATCATTCATTATTGGAACAATCATAACATTCATAATATCCCTAATCATCATGTATTATACAATGGGTGGATTGTACGCTATTGCAACCATACAATACTCATTAATATACATACTGGTGTACATAATAGTTGGATGTATCGGTTGTGGATTAGGTTTTTATATTAGAGAAGAAATAATGGGAAAGAATTAGGTGATAACATGAATATTAATAACGTAACAAGAGGCAAAGCTGTACCACTAGGTATACTGATTATTCTGATAACCTACTTAGTAGGTGGTCTTTCAAGCAGTGTTTTACCCTTCGTATTCTTTACAGGTATTATTGTTGCACTGATGAAATGTGATGAACTGGCAGAGTCAGTTGTAGCTGCATTTCTAGCATCATTGTTTGGAAGTGTTATCGTTACCGCCATCACTCTAGGATTCTCTTATGTATTATATGGTTCAATTTACTTTAACTACATGTTTATGCAATCATTATACATGGCAGTATTCTACATTATTGTCGGAGTTATTGGTGGTATAGTAGGCTACTTTGTTAGCAGAGAATTAAGGGATTAAAAACATCCCTCACATAAACTATTTTTTTATAAAACATGATAATCAAGGAGGATTATATAATCGTGAAATCGAAGATATTGATTGTATTATTTGTTTTAAGTATTTTTCTGAGTATTAGTGTTGTTAGTGCTGTCGGTGAAAATCCATACAGTAACCTCTCGAATGGTACTAGTGAAACAATTCAAGAACAGACTAACATGGATACCCATTATCGTAATACCAGTGTTAATGTTGATGAGGTCAATGCTAGAATAGGTGATGATGTAAACCTTACTGCTAATGTTGTCGACGAGAAAGATGAGAAGGTAACAGGTGGAAAGGTTCTTTTCAAGATTAATGGTGAAACTATCAGGGAGAATGATGCTCCAGTACTGACTGATGTTGTTGATGGAAGGGCTGTTCTGGGGTGTAGTGTCGCTCCTTCATGGCTAAAAAATATCAGTATTGAAGCCGTATATACGGGAGCAGAAAACTATAGTTCATCAAGAAATACCACCTATAACGTGTTTATTAGCCAGGTTTCAACAGACACACTAGTAAGGAACATATCATCACAGGTTGGAAAAAACGTCACACTAATGGCGAGTATAGTGGCTGATAATGATAAGCCTGTTAATGAGGGAAAAGTGGTCTTCAAAATTAATAATGAAAGCTTTAAAGTTGATGGAAATGTCGTCTATGCCAGGGTGATAAACTCGACTGCCAGCATAGATTGTGCTGTACCATACTCGTGGAGAAGGAATGTGACACTGGATGCTGTTTATAGTGGATCAAAGACTTATAATTCATCTAGAAGCAATACTGCATACATCAACATGACCCCATACTATACTAATGTCACACTAGATGATGATATACATTTAGTCCTAAATAAGGTCACACAACTCATAGCACATGTTACCACTAATGGTACTCCAGTAAGTGAGGGTAGAATGATTTTTAAGGTCAATGGTGCTACAATTAAGAACAACGGAAATATCGTATATGTGAATGTTGTTAATGGACTTGCAGTTCTCAATTATACTGTGGTAAAATCATGGATTAGTAATGACATTGACATCCAAGCAGTTTATGAGGGAAACTATGTCTATAATGCTTCCAGAAGTAACCTTGTTCATATCGATAAGCATCCTGAAGTATACATTAGTGCTGATAACTCTACCAGAAAGTCTACTGATATAATTTACATGAAAGTCAACGTAACTGACTCTGTTGGCAATAGTGTAGGTGATGGTAGCATAAATGTATACATAAACAACACAAAACATGGTTCAAGTACTTTGAACAATGGTATGAACAAAGTACATCTTGGCAGGTTAGATGCCGGGTCATACGAGATCCGTATAGATTACGAGTCAGAAGCATATCAGCCAAAGAGTAAAAACTTCAAGTTGAATGTGATGAAGGGAAATTCTAGTGTAAAATTGATGTTAGACCTTCCAAGTGCCTGTGCAAATGGTACTAAGTTGGAGTTAAGAGCATATGCGACATTCACCAACACTAGTCTTGAAAGAAGTGTTGATGATGGATATGTGGACTTCTATATCAACAATAAGTTCATAAAGACCGTTGATTTAAGCTATGCTAAGGCATTATACAATTATACCATGCCACACACACTTTCAAAGTACGTTATTGATGCATACTACCATTCCACAAAGTATGGTGACAATTCTTCGACTGCGACTATTGATGTGACGACAAAAAACAAGTTAAATAAGACCAATACCGCTATTAAGGGAAATAAGAATCCGTTCAACACGTCTATTGCATTGGTTGATGGAAGACCTGATGTTTCGTTGATGACTAACTTCGTATGGGCTGATGAAAATGCTACATACACCCTCAGTAAAAGTCAGTACCAAGAGGTCACTGTTAGAGATAGCTACACATTATTCTTGAATAATTATATGTCAAAGTATGTCTTCTTTAAGACTGTCGATGAACCTAATGTTTACCACGTGCTAAGACGTCAGAAGTGGAACGTTATAGAAAGGGTGCTTAATACCAGACTAGTACTATCATATGGAGGTGTTTATCCAGAAAACATCACTGCAAACCTATGGGGCAAGGAATACACCTATAGTGAGGTTAGAGACATCCAGAATACAAGTTACACTTGTGGTCCGACATCCCTAAGTATTTGTAGTCAAGCATTGAAGACGTACATATCAGAGTACAGACTGGCAAAGGATGCTAAATCAGATTACGATACTGGAACGACTACTAATAACTTAAGATACGCATCCACACTACATAACATGACGTCAACGTACTTCTATAATACTAGCTTCGATGTTGCACTTGATAAGTTAAGTAAGGGTGCTTGTGCATTAGTTTTCCATACATGGAGCCACTACGTTGCAATTATAGATATTAACAAGGATAAAAACATGGTTTTAGTGGTGAACCCATCTGGTGGATATGACAATGGAAGTCACATGATTCCAACCAAGTGGTTAAGCGTGGATTATATGCGAAACAGGTTCAACGACTACGATACTAGTGGACTGATAGTTAAGCTAAACTATAACCTCACTAGTGATACAGAGCATAGCATAAACTACCTCTACCATAACATGGCAGAAAAGTATAACCGGGGCAATACATCTGAAAGAGTGCCTAATACTGCTTAAAATGGATTGATTATGATAAAGGAATATCTGACCATCACCCCCCCAATAATTATTTTTCTTTTAAAAATCTTCTACACAAATTTTAAATAAAAATTACTTCTTATATAATAATATACTTATATCAGTTTAACTTATCTGATATGGGAGTAATAAGTATTAAAAACATGTATTTTTAAATATTACTATCAAATAACATGGGGAATTACAATCATGAAGAATATAGGAATTAATGGCTATGGAACTATAGGTAAAAGAGTTGCAGACGCAGTTACTGCTCAGGATGACATGAAAATTCTTGGAGTAACCAAGAGGACTCCGGACTTTGAAGCCAAAGCTGCCGTAGACAGGGGATATGACTTATACATTAGTGTTCCTGAAAGGGAAAAACAATTCGAAGAAGCAGGAATAGAAGTATCTGGTACTGCAGATGAATTATTCGAGAAACTGGACTTGGTCGTTGACTGTACTCCGGGTGGTGTCGGTGTATCAAACATGGAAAACACCTACAAAAAGATTGGATTGAAGGCAATATTCGAGGGTGGAGAAGATCATGACCCAATAGGTACATCATTCAACGCTGAATCAAACTATGAGGAAAGCTTAGGTAAAGATTATGTTCGTGTAGTATCATGTAACACTACTGGTCTATGCCGTACACTTAAACCTGTTAATGATATTGCTGGTGTTAAAAAGGTCAGGGCTGTCATGGTAAGACGTGCTGCTGATCCAAACAATGCAAAAAAAGGACCGATAAATGCTATTGTACCTGTAACTACTGTTCCATCCCATCACGGACCGGATGTTCAAACTATTATTAAGGGTATGAATGTGATGACTATGGCTTTAGCAGTTCCTACAACATTAATGCATACACACAACATCATGGTTGAACTTGAAGAAAATGTCTCCACAGACGATGTTTTAGATGCATTTGAAAA
Organism: Methanosphaera sp. rholeuAM74; assembly: GCA_003266075.1. Taxonomy (GTDB): domain Archaea; phylum Methanobacteriota; class Methanobacteria; order Methanobacteriales; family Methanobacteriaceae; genus Methanosphaera. Next base: position 21,943 of record MUZZ01000157.1, on the reverse strand, counting down.
GGCTTACCGTGTAATGCCTGTCAACACAGACCTTAAATTAGGTTCTACTGCAGAAATTATGGAGTATGCTAAGGATTTAGGCAGATCTCGTGGGGATATGTATGAAATCCCTGTCTGGAAGGAATCAGTGAACGTCGTTGATGGTGAATTATTCTATATGCAGGCAGTACACCAGGAATCTGATGTTGTACCAGAAAACGTTGATGCAATCAGGGCAATGCTTGAGTTAGAAGAAGATGGTGAAAAATCTATCATTAAAACAAATAAGGCTATGGGCATATTATAATACTAATTATCCCCCCAGTTTCACCTCCCTAATTCAATTTTACTGATTTTATATTGTAAATATCATTAAAAACAAATTATTTAATAGTATAAAAATAAAAAATAATAGTATTCAAAATAAAAAGAAAAAATTATAGGATGATGAGTAAATGTATGTTCAAAGAATTCGTTTAAGTGGACACATTATTGATTCATTTACCATTCAAAAGGTCATGGATACCATAATCGACCAGGGAGGAGATTATGAGATTGAAGAGTTGAATGTAGGTAAACATAATAGTGATATAAGTACTGCTAGAATTCGTATAGATGCCGAAGACGAGGATAATTTAAATAAGATACTTGATATGGTGACAGACCTAGGTGCAAGTCTTGTAAGAGAAGAAGAAGTTGAACTTGTAGCATCAACTAAGGATAAGACTGTGCCGGATAATTTCTATTCAACGACCAATTATAATACTAAGATATTTTATAATGGGGAATGGATTAACATTGACAACATTGAAATGGACTGTATGCTAGTTGTTGACGTTGAAAGAAACACGGCTACATGTAAGCCACTTAACACTATCAAAAAGGGAGAAATGGTTGTTGTTGGACATAATGGTGTTAAGGTTTCTCCACCAGAAAAGTCACGTGGAAAGAACACCTTCGAGTTCATGAACAGTGAGGCTTCTGCCGAAAAGCCTACTAGAAGCATTATACGTAATGTTGCCACCCAGATGAAGGAAATCCATGACAGGGGTGGAAAGGTAGTTGTTGTTGGTGGTCCAGCTGTCATTCATACCGGTTGTGCTCCTATTCTTGCACAGCTTATTAGGGAAGGCTATGTGAACAAACTCTTTGCTGGTAATGCCCTTGCTACACATGATATTGAGGATGCACTTTATGGTACTTCCCTTGGTGTTAAAACAAAGACTGGTGAGTTAGTTGCTCATGGCCATAAGCACCATTTACTTGCCATTAACACTATTAACAAGGCTGGAAGTATTAAGGATGCCGTCGAGCAGGGTGTTTTAACTAGTGGTGTCATGTATGAGTGTGTGAAAAATGATGCTCCCTACATTCTCGCTGGCAGTATACGTGATGATGGTCCATTGCCTGATGTTATCACTGATTCACAAGTTGCCCAGCAGCGTATGCGTGAGGAAGTTCAGGACGTGGATATGGTTATTATGATTGCCACACTGCTTCATAGTGTTGCTACGGGTAATCTTATCCCAGCACGTATTAAGAGTGTTTGCGTAGACATTAGTAATGCTTCTGTTACTAAGTTGTCTGACCGTGGCAGTGCACAGGTCATAAGTATCGTTACAGATATCGGTTCATTTCTACCGATTCTTATCGATGAACTTCATAAACTGGAATAGGAGACATTTAATTGGATATTTTATCTATAGTATTCTTGTTGGTGGGCTTTGTATTACTTATTAAGGGTGCTGATTTCTTTGTTGATGGTGCTAGTGACTTGGCTACTAAGTTCAAAGTTCCGGCCATGATTATTGGTCTTACTATTGTGGCTTTTGGTACTAGTGCTCCTGAGGCAGCCGTATCTGTTACTTCAGCTCTTAGTGGTAGTAATGCTATTGCTATTAGTAACATCGTTGGTAGTAACATTTTCAACTTACTGGCTGTTATTGGTGTCACATCCGTATTGTATAAGATAGACATTGAAGAGAGTTCATTAAAAGAGGATTTCCCCATACTAATCATAGGTAGCATAGTATTGCTCGTGTTTATTGTGACCTCAAACATTATTTCACGCATAGAGGGTCTAATCTTTCTAGTAATCATAGTAGCATATATATGGTGGCTGATAAGAAAGGCAAAAAATGAATCTACGAAGATGCCAGTAGGAAAAACATATCATTCCATGCCAGTAATCATAGTCTACATCATAGGAGGACTAGTGGGAATAGTACTGGGAGGAAACCTAGTAGTAGAATCAGCAAAAAGCATAGCCATAAGCCTGGGAATGTCAGAAACACTAGTTGGATTAACCATCGTATCAATAGGAACATCCCTACCAGAGTTAATCACCAGTGTAACAGCAGCATACCATAAGAACACAGATATAGCAATAGGAAACGCACTTGGAAGCTGCATATTCAATGTTTTCTTCATAATAGGACTGACAGATGTCATATCACCAATAAAAACTACCAACGTAATGGCTATTGACGTAACAGCAATGATAGTTATAACTATAATCACATACATACTGGCATATGACAAACAAGACTTCAACCGAAAGGATGGAATCATACTACTAACATTATTCATCATCTACATGGCATACATCATAATAAGAAACTAACCCCCCACCCACAACTCTTCTTTTCTCGAAATATATGTTGATAACCTAAACTTCAACATTCATCAACAAAAAGTATAAAAGCCTTAAAAAAAATAAATAACACTAATCTAATAGGAGGAAATTAATATTAGAAAAACAAAAATGATAATACCCATAATACTATTCACGCTACTAATACTCAGTATAGGAATAGTAAGTGCGACAGAAGAAAATAATACGAAAACTATCACAAAGGACAGCACAGACATTAAAGAAGCAACACCCACAAAAAATATCTACCTAAACCCTAAAGGAAATGATAACAATAATGGAAACAGCAAGACACCCAAGAAAACCCTGAAAAATGCTGTCAAAACATCCACCAACAATACGACAATACACCTATCCAAGGGAACATACTACACATCCAACGTATACATAGACAAAAACATCACAATAATAGGAGAAAAGTCATCCAATACAATAATAGATGGAAACAAAAGCCACATATTCACCATAAAGGATGGATGTACTGTGACAATCAAGGCTGTCACAATACGTAATGCATACGCAAACAATGGAGCAGCAATATACAACAAGGGAACACTAACACTTGATGGTGTGAAGATGTACTCATCAACAGCGACAAACGGTGCTGCAGTATATAATAAAGCAACTCTCACAAGCATCAAAACATCATACCTAAACAACACAGCCAAAAACGGGTCATCAATATATAACGTGGGAAAACTGGTGATAGAAAAATCTGCATTCACCAACAACAAGGCAAGCACACTAGCATCAGCAGTATACTCAACAAACAAGATAACGATATCCAATACTAACTTCACAAAAAATACCAATACGGCAGTATTCATCAACAGCCCCAAGACAAAAAATACGATAAAAAACTCAGTATTCACATCAAACACTGGAGTAAATGGGGCAGCAATATTTGACAAGAACTCCCCACTAAACATCACAACAACATACTTCAAGGACAATAATGCAACAAATTACGCTGGAGGAGTATATACTAGTGGTAAGACGAGTATAACCCAGTCAACATTCATATCCAATAGTGCTATGTATGGTGCAGCCATAACAGGAAAAAACACGCTCATAGTAACATCATCCAAGCTAGTAAACAATAAGGCTAAAAAGTATGGTGGAAGCATATACTCGATAAACAACATAACACTAAAAAACACTAAACTAGACAATAACACGGCAGAACTTGGTGGGGCAATATTCCTAGAGGCAAGTAACACTAACGACTGTAAAATCAACACCTCAACATTCACAAACAACAAGGCAATACTAGGCTCAGGAGTATATGCACACAAAAAAAGCAGAATAACTATAAATAACAGCGTATTTAACAATAATAACAAGTCAGCAGTCTACCTGAAAGTAAACAGTAACTTAACTAACAGTATTACTCAGACTGTGTTCAAGAAAAACTCTGCTGACGTCGGAAGTGCAATCTATAACTACAACAGCAAATTAAGGGTAACTAGATGTGAGTTCACACAAAACAGGGCTACCGTCCATGGAATAGTATATGCATATAAATCCAGGACCAACATCACAAGCAGTATATTCAATTCAAATACTAAGATGAGCATATGCAACCAGCAGGGAGTTGTCGTTGCAAACACTAACTGGTGGTCAAAGAATACTAAGCCAACAGACAATTACATGACGCAAGTGGATAACTGGGTTTACTTCAAAGTATCCGACACCACGGGATTCGTTAATACTAGTGTTAAAAACGTTTTATCCTTCAATTATGTTACCAATGGAAGTAGTGTAGCCTCATATAGGACTAATGTGCCGGACATGAAAGTGCAGCTACACATTAATGGCTGTGGAGTAAACAAGACATATTATGCCAAAACAAACAATGGAAGTCTTGAAGTCTCAAACACATACACTAAAACTGGTGTAGTTAAGCTTACAGCCTATACCCCGAATGTTAAGCTGAAATTAAACAATACAATACTGGATTTCACTATAAAGGGTAAGATTACCTCATTATTCGTTCAAAGAGGTGCATCAGTGACAAAGAGTAATGTGAACTCATGGGTTAATGCTGGAATAACTGATGTCTATGTTCAGACGAGGGCTTCCACCTCGGATACGTCTAAGCTACGGGAGGTCATAAAGCTGTGTAGTGGAACTGCCATCAGAGTACATGCATGGGTAATATGCTTCAGTACAGCAGATGGATTTGACATAAGTACGAAACAGCAGAACATGATTAAGAGCTTCACAGCCAAAGTAGTGAAAATTAGTGGAGTAAGTGGAGTTTGTCTAGACTATGTAAGGTATAGTGGAGCAAATCCTAACATAGTAGTTCCATCCAAGATAACTAACTTCGTAAAGGAGATCAATAAGATTGTTAAAGGACATAATTCCAAGCAGATTGTATCGGCTTGTGTCTTTCCAGAAAAAGATGGTACTAAAACATATTATGGACAGGATTACGCTGTTTTAAGCGATTACGTTGATGTCATGCTTGTAATGGCGTACAAGTATGATTATAAGAGTGGACGAGAATGGATTAAGGATGTAACCAGATACGTTGTTAATAGGGCAAAGAAATCTAGGGTAGTTACGGTACTTCAAACCTATAAGGAGACTTCTGGTGGATACCAGAAACTCAGTAAAACAGAATTAGAATTGGATGCCAAGGCTGCCATGAGTGCCGGTTCATATGGTTACAGCCTATTCAGGTATGGACTGATGAGTTCATATCCTATAAGGGCAACTAAGCTATAGTTGCTTTCAAAAAAAAAGTGTGTTAAGGAATAACATGGTTATTCCCATTTTATTCTATTTTTAGTTGTGAGTGTGCTGTTGCGTGCAGGTAGTTGTATGTTTCGCCAGTCTGTACTAGTATATCATAGTAGCCCTGTTTGAGGTTGGATAGTGTGTGGTTGTAGTTTATTATTCCGCCGGTTATGTTTGTGTCTGTGATTGTTATTCCAGCTATTTTTATGTTAATTTTTGCCGTGGATGTTATTAGTTTTCCGTCCTTGTCGACTAGTTTTGCTTTTATTGTTATTGTCTTGTTCGGATTTGATGTTATGTTTTCTGCTATTATTTCCTGGTAGTTTTTGGATAGTATTAGTTTTGTGTTGGCTGTTGCTGGTGTGTATCTTTGTGTTTCTCCGGTTATGAATGTTATGTTGTACTCCTTCTTGCCTAAGTTATCTGGGAGTTTGTATGTGTATTCTATTTTCCCTTTTGTCGCATTGACTACTGCTATTGTCAGGTTGTTTATCTTTATTGCTACTTGTATTGTTTCGTTTATTGGTTTGTCATCTTTTAGGATGTTTGCCTTGATGTTTATCGTGCTGTTTGCTTTTGCGTATATGTTTTGTGATGATATTTTTATACTGCTTTTAGTGTTTATTAGTTCTCCATTCCATTCTGATTGTTTGTATATTGATGATTCTCCTACTTTTATGGTTATGTTGTAGTTTGGATTGTTTAGGTTGTTTGTGTACTGGTATAGTATTTGTCCTTTGTCTGTTGTTGTGTGTGCTATTGTCACGTTGTTTATCTTTATTGCTACCTGTGTTGGATGTGTTATCTCTTTTTGTGTGAGGCTATCGTATACTGTTGCGTTGATTGTTATCTTTTCTGTTTTGTGGGAGTATATGTTCTGGGATTTTATGTATGTGTTTCTCTTGTTTAGTTGTAGTGTTATGTTTTTTGTGGCTTCTTGGTATTTGTTTGTTGATGGGCTGATTATCGTTATGTTGTACTGGTCTTGTGTGTATTTATCCCCCAGTTTTAGTGTGTATTGTAGGGTTGTGTTGTTGAAAAATCCCTGATATACTGTTTGGTTGGTTATTCTTATTATTGCTGGTATTGGATCGGTTATTACTTGTTTGGCGTTTATTGTTGCGTTGATTGTTACTTCTTCGAGTTTTGTTGCTCTTATCGTGTTTGGTGATTGTATGTATGTGCTTATTTTTTCTGTCTTGATGGTTATGTTTTTGCTTGTTTGTTTGTATTGTGTTGTGTTTTCTGTTGTTATTTGTAGTGTTTGTTGTCCTGTTTTTGTCGTGTTTATGTTGAATGTTAGTCGTCCATTTTGGAATTGGGCTGTTGTTGTCTGGTTGTCATATGTGATTGTTGCCTGTATTGTCTGCGTTACTGGGTTTAGTTCGTAGTCTGTTAGGTTGGCTTCTATTGTTATTGTCTGTTCTGGTGTTGTTTGTATGGTGTTTGGTGCTTGTATGTATATTGTTTTTTGTTTTATTGTTTTTTCTATTGTTGTTGTGTTTGTTGCTTCGTTGTTTGTTGGGGTTGTGTTGTAGTTTACTTTTAGGGTGTAGTTTCCCGGTGCTTTGTCTGACATATCATATTCCATGTTTGCCGTGTTATCTGTGATGGTTGATATACCTATGAGTTCATCATTTAGGTAATATTCTAGTGTACCTCCAGTTATATTTGAATAGTCATCTGAATAAACATAGGTTGTGATGTTAAGTATGTCATTCGTTGATAGGTATTTTGATATTCTTAGGGTTATGTTATGTTTGTCTGGGTGGATTGTTGTAGTGTAGTTTGAATCAGCAAAAAAATCTGAATCAACATAACTTAATAAAACATCATAATCCCTACCAGGAACATAACTAGCAGGTAACACCAGATTACACTGATTACCAGTGACATTCTCTGAGAGAACCAGTTTGCCATCAATAAAACAATTTACAACACCATCATCAACCGTGTTATTGTAGGAATACAAATTCACCGTGAGATTAATTAACCCACTATCCGTGAGTGAATAATCCTTTAGATAAACCCTGTTACTATACTTGTTAACCGTGAAAGATGATAGTGCTGATGAGTTCTGGTATCTGTCACTACCATAATAGACCACACTGAGATTATGCACACCATAATCTAATGAATCAGGTACTAGATAATCCTCGTAAACACTATTGTCTGTTAAAAGCTTTGTCAGTATGCTTTCATCATCAACAAAAAACTCCACCAAGCCATCACTAGTCACATCCACATAGTTATACACGTAGGCTCTTAGATTCACGACCTGATTCCTATAGGTACTAATATTGCTAGTATAGGTTACCGTGTTGACCTTCTTAACCCTCAAGTACGTCGTATACTCGCTTTGTCTATAAACGTTACTGTCAGTATAGACTATCCTGATACTATAATTTCCCTCAAGATAATTTTGTAAGTCAATCGAATAGCCCACATTGTTAGAGGTGACATAGTACACGTCAATTAATACATCATCGACGTATAAGTACATTACACCATCATTTACTAGGCTGTTAGATGATATGACTATGTTTGACTCTGCAATATCCCCATGGAAAGCTGTTAATGATTGTGTGTAAATGTTGCAATCACGTTTATCCACGTTAATGAGGTAGTATATGTATGAATCATTGTACACGTCGTTTCCAATGTACTCCAGTTTAAGTACTTCATAATTATACTTGTTTTCCAAGTTTAAGTCTATGGAGTTAGTGTTAATCGTTTTTGAAGCTATCAATTCATCACCATAGTATACATTGAATTCTCCAAAGTTTAAAATGGTAACACCTGATATAACATTACAGGATAACTTTAACGTGTTATCTGCATCATAACCTACCTCGACACCATCTATACTTGTATCAAGCTTAAGTATGTTGATTGTTGAAGTCGTATATGTTGGTTCGTATGTTGTGCTTGAAGTAAGATCAACCCTGAATATGTGTTCACCCACATCATAGCCATAGGAATCAAATTCTATTGACGGTGAAGCTACACTTAAATTGTTTGCACCAATCACTTCATCATCCACAGAGTAGATTAATACACCATCATAGATTCCATCTGGGATAGTGTTAACACCTATAGTAACCACGTCATTTACATGACATTCAACGTCATGGGCAGTTAACTGTGCCTGTTGCAGTTGTCCATCCTTCTTAATATTTTCATTTTCATATGTTTTGTCCTTAATTATTTTAGATTCACCTTCAAGAGGTACTAAATCCTTTTCAACACTTAAATCATCAATTTGTGTTTGATTGACCTCCGCAGCATTGCTTGCAGGTATTGAAAGTATGAAAACAATCAATGCAAACATTACGAGAAAGGCTGCGAATCTGTTGCTGTTTAACATGACATTTTTCCTCCTTGTTTTTTGTGTCGAATGTGTGGGATTTGAAGTTGTCATTTCTTCCCACATATCCATGTATATGTGGGATTTGGAAATGGTCTGAAAGTCATGCATCCTGTGATGAATACTGGAATGATATTTCCGGTTGAAATGTGTCTAATCAGGAATTGATGATCAAATGCTTGGAAAATTGTCAGCAATCTAAGGTGAAACTGTCAGCATGTGTTAGGATAAAACATGTTGGGTTGTCTTAAAATGAGAAATAAAATAATAATAAAAGAAAATAATACTTCAAGCTCTTTATAAGCTTTTTTAGGGAGTTTTTATTTTCTTTAGTTTCTTTACAAGTTATATTATGTTTTTAATAAGGAGTGGTGAGTTTCTTTCTATAGACTTTTTAAGAAATAATCCAATGATTAGAGGTGATTTAATATTTTTAAACTATTTAACATTCATTTTTAGTGATTGATGTTGTAGGAGTAATAGTTTTTAAATTAATTCTTATAGTGTTGTCTATGTCTTTCAACTCGAGCTGTGACGTTGAAGTTTAAGATAGGATATATGTTTTAGGATAACCTAAACTTCTACGTCGATTAGTATATTGAACCCCAGAGTATATAAATGTTTTGGCTTACCTAAAAAAAATATTGTTTAAAAAAAGAAAATATGGAGTTGAAAATATTATTCAACCGTTAAAACGCTTTCAGCAGTTAACTTGGTAGAGCCACTAGTATAAGTAGCCTTAATATCATACTCACCACTAGCTACAGTGGAAGGCAGTGTGTATGTGAAACTAGCAACACCATCAACGACCTTAGCATACAATTTACCAGTATCAACGTTCTTGACAGTCTTACCATTAATCTTAACAACAACCTTACCGGCATTCAAGTCACTGACGTTCACAACACTGACATCAAAGCTGATATCAGAACCTGCAGTAGCCGTAATATCATCAACTACCAAAGCAGGCTCACTACTTTCAGCAGCGGTGACAGTATAATTAGAGACTACACTTGAAACATCATAATTGATTTTGCCCTTATAAACAGCTTCAATAGTACCGTTATCAGCAGAATCAACTGTGAAATCATCCAATACAGCCGTACCATCAACTACATCCACATAAACCACCTTATTATTAGCATCACGCAAGACCTTACCATTAACACGGAAAGCAACCTTACCAGTATCAACAACAGCACCATCCTCAGTAGTGATGACAGCAGTGACAGTAGCAGGAGTACCATACTCAATCGTTAATGGTTCTACAGTAACCGTAGCCTCCAAGACTTTGACCGTGACATTGAACTTGGCGTTACTACTATTATAGTCGCCCTCACCGACATAATAAGCAATCAAAGAATAATTGCCCACACTATCAAATGAAGTGGTCAAAGAAGCGACGCCATCAACGATGTCAACCTCGCCATACTTGGTCAACTTATCAAATACGACAATCTTACCAGAATCCAATGCAGTACCGTCAGCAATAACAGCAAAGTCAATCGTTACATCCTCACCAACAGCAACAGCATCAGCAACACTAACCTCTACACTAGTGTTTATGATATCAACTGTAGGAGTTTCACCTGAATCGGATATTGTTGTTATGTTATAGAAACGACAGTTCATAGATGTAGTTGAATCAGTGAAATTTCCCATAATACTGTCTGCAAATTTATAAGGTATATCCACGTCAGTTCCAGCACCAGCTAATTGATAACGTTCGAGTGAAGGTAGATATGAGTCTGTAACCAAAGTAGTTTGGGTAAAATTATTAAGACTTATTGGTCTACATACCAACTGATTTGTTTTACTTGCATTTAGTATGAATATTTTAGGTTGAGACCTTAGTTGTAGCAATATAAATATATCTTGATTATTATCTCCAAAATCAAAATCAAAATCGGCGAACACAATAGAATTAGGTTTAAAACCAGACATATGAATTTCATACCGACCATTTCTTATATTTAGTGCTATAATTAGTTCATCAGGATGTGAATTTATATCAGAGACTGCATATATAGCGTTTAAATAATCTTCATCGGTAATATGATATATTATTAGCCCATCATTGTTTGTTGATGTGTATTCTGTCTGATTGTTTATTGCTTCTGTTGAGTTTTTGTCTTTGCTTGCTATGAAGTTGTTTTCAAGGGTGATGTTTTTACAGCCTTTTTTAATGTTTACAGCGTAACTTTCCGGACTGTAGATTGTATTGTTTGCTACATAGTAATTTGTGGAATTGTCATTGATGTTTAGTGTGTCTATGAAGTTATTTACTATGGTTACGTTTTCTTTTCCGTTGATGCCGTTTATTGTGCCGACTATGTTATCCATGAAGTTAACGTTGTTGAATATGTTTACTGAACCAAATTTGTTGTTTTTGACTGTTGCTTTTTCCAATGTACTGAAGTTCATAGTATTGTCTGTTACTGTTGAATTTCTGTATCCTATCTGACATGTACCGTATGGTATCGTGTTATTCTTGAAAGTTATATCGGATACGTTTCCATATCCCCATTGTGGCATGATACAGCTTCCATAATATTCTATGAGGTTGTTTTCAAATACGTGTCCTTTTCCTTCAAGTGCTATTGCATAACAAATAGGTTCTACGTTTGCTTTTAATCCATTAATGTAATTGTTTCTGAAGGTAATATTATTGTTTGCGTATGGTGCAGCTACTTCAACGCCATTAACATTGTATGTTGTAGCATAGAACATATTTCCTACTCTACCTTCTGTTTCTATAGTACAATTTTCTATTAAGACGTTGTTTGCCCATCCACATACAAGTGTACTGTGACCACCATTATCCTTGGTTCTGAAGTAACTATTTAAGACCTGGATATTACTGGAGTTATCACGGATAGATGTTACACCGACACCACTACCGAGCTGCAGATTCTCATTATTGACCGTGATGTTATTCAAAGTAACATTATCAGCATTCTTAACAAACAGCTGAGTGTTATTAAAGTATATTCCAGTAATATTTGTTCCTGAACCACCACGTGAAACTGTATAGGAATCGCCAACTTCAACTCCGAAGAAATCGTTATTAGCCGTGTCCAAACAGATATACGCATCATTTGTAGATGATATGATGTTTACTGGCTTATCAATATTCAATGCATATTTTGGTCCATAGAATATACCCTGGAAGTCAAGGGTGTCACCATCATTAACATTATCGTTTAACACACCATCAGTCACATATTCAGCAAAGTTATCTGCAGTTATAGTTATTGCTTGTACTTCACTTTTAACTGACTTTTTAGCAATCTTAGATAAAACTGTCGGTGATTGTGATTGTGATGGTTGTGATGTGCAAGGACAATTACAGTTTGAACAATCATACTGTGCGTTTCCAGATTGTGGTGTACCTGGAGCATATATTGAATCAGTAACCGTTTTTTTATCTTGTGGAGTTTTACATACACATACATAGTTATTATTGATTTCAGTTATAGCATTTGGTGAATAAATTGCATAAACATCTGTTAAATCTACAGAATTATGTTCACATATGTAATTACCATTTACTTTAGTTGTTGTACAACTGGCTGTGTATATTCCATAATTATTTGGTGTGATTACTTCAACAATATTATTTACAGCGTCTGTTGTTCCTTTTGCATGTATATGATTTTCTATTATATCTGTGTTATCTACTTGGTATGCACCTATGCCCATAGACTTTTTACCATCACAAATTATCGTGTTGTTTTGAATTGTACTATATCCGGTTAGGTATAATTCCATACCATAATTAATATTCGCTGTTAAATTGATGTAATTGTGTTTAATGTCGACGTATATATTCTTAGGTTTATACCAACAGGTATTTATTATACCATAACACATCGCATCCGTATCTGGATTCTCACTTACACCATTTGATACGCAATATATGTGATTGTGAGTTATATCAGAAGAGTTACTATTATCAAATTGAATTCCACAATTATATATCGCACCAGTCATGTTAAACGTATTATTATCTATTAATATATGGGATGCAGAATCGCTGATAGTTGTACCATAATTATACTGTGCACCAGTGACATTTATAGTATTATTTATTGCCATCACATGTTGTGTATTCTCGTTTTTAATTGTTAGACCCTCGTTAGTCGTATAATCACTTACACTTGGAGTGGTACTTTGAACTACGATTGTGTTATTGGTTACATTAACATATGGAGCATTACCTACAACTATACCAGATACTGCTACGGCACCTGAATAAACTCCAGAGTCGTTGTTCCAGCCCATACTCTGAGGCAGACCTGTGACAGTTACAGAATTATTCGTGACGTTAACATTGTCTGATTCAAATACTGAAATTCCGTGAACATCACCAGATGCCTTAGTATAACTAATATCATTTAATTTAATGTTCACAAACTCTGAATTCCGTATAGTTATTGCACTATCATCTAATGATGTGGGAGATGCACTATTATCAATAATTAATCCACTTACATTATAGTTAGTTCCTTTTAAAGTAAATGTTGTTCCTGTGAATCTTGCATCGTCATACTCAATAGTAAAAATAACGTTCTCTAAATTAAGTGTATAAGACCCTAAGTTACTGAAAGTACCAGAAAATATGAATTCTGTATTTGAATAAGTTCCTTCATCAGTTATTTTTGAAGCAAAATTATTTGGATATACATATTCAGTATTTAGTGTTGTCTTAACCGTCTTTTTTTCTTTCATAATCTTATTATCTGTATTTTTATCTTCAACTATTACATTTTCATCGTTTGCAGGTGTATCTGCTATTTTCTGTGTCTGTGTGGATACACTTGCATCATTAGTAGTTGCGTCTGTTGTCGTATCGTTTGTGTCTGCAGCACTTACGGCTGCTGCTCCAAGAAGCAGGACTACTAATGTCATGAATATTATCAGTTTTTTATAATTAATATTCATTTTTTATTCTCCGTGTTTTTAGTTATTAAAGAATGCTATAATTTATTATTAAAATTCTTTAATACCAATTATTATATCTTATAATTTAATAATATATACTTTTACTTTATTTTTTTTTAAATTGATTAGTGTTTTAGGAGTGTTATGGTATAATGTATAACGGTTTTTGGATTTGTGATTATAGTTATGTCCTTTATTTCGGAATTTCCTTAATAAATCTTTAAAAATATTGGAATTGTAAACATTTAAGGAATAAAAAAAGGTGAAAATATTGGTGGGATTATTATGATTAGTTCCATACCATTATACCTTAAAGTTGATATGTGACATTTCACATATATAACTATATGAATTATGGGTTTTGATATTTATGGATGTTATTGAGAAGAAGATTGAAGACCAGAAGGTTGCATATGTGCCTCATGTTGATAGTTTCAGCAAGTTGCCTGAATTTATTGAGGAGGTTGCTAATCTTATTAGGGAGAATAATTTGGAGGCTGTGGGCTTTCCTTATGGTTCTTATGATAATGATTTGGAAGAGCATGCTGAGAATGATCAGATTTTTGAGGTGGGTATGCCTATTAAGGATTTCTTTAATGACGGCAAGCCTGCTGGTCGTATGGGTAAGCTTGGTCTTAAGGAGGTTACTGGTCATACTGTATTGTCTGCGATTCATAGGGGTTCCCATAAGAATTTTAACGTGACTGTCAGAAAGATTGTGGATTATGCGTTGGATAATGGGTATGATATTGTCGGTCCTATTACGGAGATTTATCTTCCTGCTGGTGAGGATACTCCTGTTGAGGATGTCAAGTCTGAGGTTCAGCTTCCAGTTATATTTATGGGTAAAAGGTAGTTTTGAATCCCTTTAATAATTATTTTTGTTTAAAAAAAAAGTTGTATAGTGTAAATAGAACTAAATGTTTTCTTATTTTTAGTGTTCTATTGGTTATTAGCTATTTTTGTGCCCAGGATTTTAAATTGTGTAGATTTATTTTTCCCTTGTAAAGAATGTTTTTTGTATTTAAAACTCTTAAAGAATTGTTTTATTCAAAATCCTTTGTTAAAAAAATTTTGAAATGTATACTATATATCTAAACATTGATTTTGTTCTATGTTTTCCTTTGTTTGAGCTTTAAATACTTATCATTCTTTGATAGCTAATTAACTAATATTATGTTATGTTATTTGTTATATATAATTGTTGCCATTAGAGTTATTAACAATTAGATTTTTTATATTACTCTGTGGAAAAATTGTTTGTGGGAGGTGAATTGAAAATAATAATTATAAAGTGTTGGTCTTAGCTTCCACCTTTTGTTCTCATTATTTTCATGTTACCTAATGCTTCGATGTACTCTACTTCTTTTCCTTCGGTTAGTTCATCTTTTAAATCATCTGGTATTGGTAATTCTACTGTTTCATAGGTTTCTAAGTCCATTAATTGTACTTCTGTTCCCATTAATGCTAGTACTTGTCCTACCCTTTTATCTATTATAGGAATATCTACTTTAGCATTTACTGGTTTTACAAGACTTCTTTTCTGATTATCAAATAATCCTACTGCTTCTATACGTGCTTTTGCTGCGCCGTGTTTACCAGGAGAGGATGTTGATATGCTGGTTATTTTTGAAGCTTCACCATCTAATACTAAGTATTTTCCTTGTTTTAAAGTTTTTATTTCTACTACTTTTGTTGCCATTAATTTCCCTCAGTACTTAATCTTGATTTTATTAGTTCGGACTATGTTCTTTAGTTGTCTTACTTAGAGTATAAGTAATTATAATCATAATCCATGAAAAATTTATTGTACCTGCTTATACAATTATTATAGTATAATCTATATTCAACATGATTAATAAAAGTTGTGTTTATTCTGGTTAATGTGTGTGATGAGTATGCTTGCCAATATTTCAACATATCTTAAGGAATTTAAACAACCACACATACTTATCCCACCATAAAAAACGTTTTAAACTATAATACCCCTGAATACCATATAGTCCACCATATACACCCATTAAACGAATTAAAATATCAGACATCACCATTTTGATTTAGAAATGATTATATAGTAATAGAAACAATATAGTATATGGTATTAAAATATGATGTTATAAAATAAATTAACGAGGTAATATTTATGACAAATACTTTCAATAGAAATAGGATTCATGATTTGCAGTTGTCATGGTTTACATGGAGAAATAATGCTGATACATTAACTATGTTTTTAGTCTCATTTATCTTCGCATGCTTTACTGGTCTTATGGCCCAGGTTTCACTGGCCATACCTTGGAGTCCTGTTCTCGTTACCTTCCAGACATTCGCAGTTTTACTTGCCGGTGTCTTCCTAGGTAGTAAGTGGGGAAGTTTCAGTATGATTTTATACACAATCCTAGGTATAATTGGCATGCCATGGTTTACTAATATGAGTCATGGATTGGAATTTATCTTCCAAGCCAGTGGTGGATACATCATAGGATTTATCTTTGCAGCAGCATTTATTGGATATGTGTTTGATAAATATAGTAGCACGAGAAAGCCTTTGGCAAGTTTTGTCACCATGCTAGTTGCTAACTTTGTATTCATCTACATTCCAGGTTTAATTGGATTATATTATGCTATGCTAGTTAAAGTTGGATCTCCTTTAAGCTTTGCTGAGCTTATAGTTATGGGTTTACTTCCATTTGTTGTTGGAGATTTAATAAAAATTGCCATAGCATCGGGTATTACTACTGCAGTATTACCTAAAGAGGATTAAATTCCCCTTTTTATTACTAATTTTTTAATTTTGAAAAAAAATTTTTTTTTAGTCCAATGTGTCGACTTGATTATTTTTGTTAACGTTTTCATCCCTGTTAGACCATGCTATGTCATATGCTCCCTTGATTGTATGTAAGTCAACGTTTGTATATATCTGTGTTGTACTTAGATTACTGTGTCCTAGTAGTTGCTGGATTGCGCGTATGTCAACACCATTCTTAAGTAGGTGTGTTGCAAATGAGTGTCTTAGAACGTGTGGTGTTACTTTTTTTGTTATTTCTGCTTCGTTAGCATATTCTTTTATCATCAACTGTATGTATCTTGAGGTTAGTGTGTGATTTCTCTGGTTTACGAATAGGTATTCGTTTTCTACTCCCCGTTTGTCTACGTATTCATGTATTAAGTTTAAGGTGTTTTCATCGAATATTACTACCCTATCCTTTTCACCTTTTCCCCTAACTAGTATGGTGCGTTCCTGTTCATCTATTGCCTTGATTTTTAGGTTGATTAGTTCAGATACCCGTAATCCTGTAGAGTATAGTAGTGTTAGTATTAGTTTGTTTCTGAGTCGGCTGATGTTCTGGGGATTAGTTTTTTCTGGGTCATAGAGGTCATCCTTTGCATGGATTAAATCGTATACTTCCTGTTCATTCAATGCTTTTGGTAGTGACTTGGTTCTTTTCGGAGTTTTTACTTCATCATTAATGTTTACTCCGATAAATTCGAAGAACTTCTTGGTTACAACTGTCACAAGGTATAAGTAGTTTTGTGAAACGTTTTTGTCACGTTTTAGGTGTTGTATGTATCGTTTGAATGAACGTATCATTGCCTTCTGGCTGTCGACCTTCTTCTCGTTTAGTAAAAAGTCATAGAAACTGTTTAGTATTGAATGATATGTTTTAAGAGTATTTGCAGAGTAACTTTGTATATCCATTTCTAGTATATAGTCATCAATTTGATCTTCAAAATTTATATCGTCCAGATATTCGTGACTCATTTTCTACTCATCTCCATATCCAATACTTAAAAAAAAATACATGTGCAATAGGATTGTTTTCCTACTGCTTTTTTGTTAAAGAACGTTTTGTTATAATTTTTATGGTTTCGGGTTTTTTTACAACTTCACTCATCTTAACTGCCACTAGAGATTCTATGTTTCTTTCCTTGGAAATGTCCACTAATCTCTGGCTTATGACTCCGTCAAATATTATGCACTTGATTTTCTCTGGCGTGTTTTTTATTTCATTGTAGATGTTTTCTACTTTTACTTCCTTGATGAGATTTGAATTTTCATCATACAAGCGTCCCATACTAGTTGATGCTAGTTGGTCTAGTATTTGTTCATGCTTTGATACTTTCTTTTCATCGCTTTGAATATCATTATCTACGTTTTTGTCGATGTCTTCTTTTATTAGAGTACTTGTTTCGTCTTTAGTGTCATTTGTTGCTTTGGATGTGTTCGTGTTCTGGTTGTTGTAGTGGTTGTTTCTGTAGTTTGTTTGTTTGACCGTGTTTCTGTTGTTGTATTTCTTGTTTGGTTTATAGTAGTTTTGTCTGTTGTAGTTGTAGTTGGCATTGCTTGTTATCTTTTCTACGGATGTTTTATGTTTTAGTGCATATATTACTTGATCCTTGTTGAGGTATTCTACTTCAAGTCCTCTCGGTGCCCTAGTCACATAGTCTATGTCACCTATCTGGAGTAGTTCCTTCAGTATCAGGTCTCCTCCCCTGTCACCGTCTAGGAATGCTGTGACTGTTCTTTCCTTGGTCAGTTTTGCAACTGTTTTTGGAATGTTTACTCCTTCAACTGCTATTGTATTCTTTATCCCATATTTTAAGAGGTTTAATACGTCGGATCTTCCCTCGACTATTAGTATTGCGTCAGATGTAGGAGTATTTGGTCCGGC
The DNA here is from genome assembly GCA_003266075.1 of Methanosphaera sp. rholeuAM74. Classification (GTDB taxonomy): domain Archaea; phylum Methanobacteriota; class Methanobacteria; order Methanobacteriales; family Methanobacteriaceae; genus Methanosphaera. Next base: position 3,582 of record MUZZ01000157.1, on the reverse strand, counting down.
TGGTAGGTTTTCTTCACCGTATTCGATGATTTCTGGCATCCTTATTGATGCTCGTACCTCATCTATCATTTTGGAACTTTCTGGTGTGAAGTCCTCCATCATGTTCTTGTATAACTGCTTAGCCCTTTCTACTATGTTTCTTCTTTTTACTGCCCTTACATCCTCTATTTTGGTGACTCTTAGTGATGCTTCACATGGTCCTACCCTGTTTATTGTTTCTAGAGATGCTGCCAGTATTGTTGTTTCTATTCTGTCTAAGCTTGATGGGATTATTACTTCTCCTTTTGTTCTGCCTGATTTGTTGGCCATGTCAACTTTTATTCTGCCTATTCTACCAGTTTTCTGCAGTTCCCTTAAGTCCAAACTGTCACTTAGCAATCCCTCTGTTTGACCGAATATTGCTCCCACAACATCAGGTTTTTCCACAAAGCCTTTTGCATTTATCTGTGAGTGTATCAAGTATTTTGTTGTTGTAAGTTCATCCTTAACCATGTAATAATAATCTTCATCATCATGATATTTTGCATTTTTATGTGTCATATCCCTCGCCTTTTTATTGTTGTCTATCAATTAGCGAATGTGATGAAAAAACAATTACATAATATTTTATAGATAAAGGCTTTAAATAGCCTATAAATTCATCAGTATAATCTTTATAAATTATCAAGTCCATGTAACATTTAAAAATAACTGCTAAGAGCATATATATGGTAATGTTAACTTTGGGGTATGATAATAGATTTTCATATTTCAATAACTACTTCGTTATATCCACATTAATAGATATAATAATATTTAGTATTAATACTTGATGGTATTATGTTTAAATAAGAAAAATAATATATAATTATATTAGAAAAAAATATTTTAAATCGGAGGATTTAATACAAATGGGAAACGCATTAATGAGAGTAGTATTAGACATACTCAAACCACACAGCCCATCATTAACATCATTTGCAATGTATCTTAGTGCATTAGATGGCGTGGATGGAGTGAACATAACCCTGATAGAATTAGATAAAGATACAGAAAACGTGAAAATCACCATGGAAGGAAAAGACCTTAACTATGATAAAATTAAAGAAGCAATAGAACACTATGGTGCATCAGTCCACAGTATTGATGAAGTCGTTGCAGGAAGAAAACTAGTAGAAGAAGTGACAACCCCACAAGATTAAAACTGACCACCCCCCACAAACCCTATTAATTATTTTTTTTAAAAAAACAATAAATCTAGGATTAATGATATAAAATGTCAGAAAAAAAGATAACACCAAAAAGTATTTTGAGAAGTGGAAAAAAAGAAGTTAAAATCACCCTAGAAAATCTACTTGAACACGCATCTAGTGACAACGTGTCAGATGCCCTTAAAAATCTCTACGGTACTACTGGAGTCATAGAGTCAGTAACTGCAATAGACAAATCCAGGAAAGTGATTGGTAAAATAGTCACAGTAGGAGTAAATTCCTATGACTGGGGAACAGGAATTAAAGCAATATATGAAGCAGAAGAAAATGATATCCTCTTCATAAATTGTAGCGATTGTGACCATGCAATATGGGGTGAATTAGCATCCAGAGCTGCTAAAAAGAATAATATTAAGGCTACCGTCATAAACGGTGCTTCAAGAGATAGCGAAGAAATAATTAAGTTAGGCTATCCAGTTTTTTCAAAAATGATAAGACCTAATGCTGGGAAAGCCTTGAACATGGGAACCATAAAAGAAAATCTTCGTATAAAAGATACAATCATTAAAACAGGAGACATACTTGTAGGTGACTATGATGGTGTAGTAATCATACCACAAGAATGTGTAGAAGAGACATTAGAAGAATTAAACAAGATTAAAGCATTTGAAAAGAAATGTATGAAAAAATTAGAAAAAGAAGATGCACAACTAGACAAAATCATCGGAATTTAATATCCATCACCATTTTTTTATTGGGTAATTAAAGATACTGCTAGAAGCATATTAATTAAATAATATCCCATCAAATTTGATATAAATAGCGAAACTATATAAGATACATAAACCCATAGTATATAAACATATCCAAAAGTATAAATATTAAGACAAGTATACCTTTATGTAAGGATATAAAAAAAAGTAATATATCATATATCCAGTATATGATTTAAGAAGACAAATAATCACCAAAACAAAATAAGCCCAAAAAAATAACTACCAAAAAAAACAATAAGCTAATTTTACCAACAATAAACAACGATGATTATAACAGAAAAACCAATCATATACAACAAAAAATAATAAGAACAAATAAAAATGACAAAAAATAAAAACAAACAAAAGAAAATAGGAATTATAAGCCATGAAACAAGTACGAAAAAGCTGATAGTTCCAACAAAAAACACTTACCGACTAGGATCAATAGTAACCAACCACAAACAAGAAGCCATAGGACGAATAAACGACATAATCGGATCAACAAAAAAACCATACATATCCATAAAAACCAACAACAAATACAAGAAAGCAAAAGTCGGAGAAACCGTATATCTCGCACCAAAACAAAAAAAAGGAGGATGTAAACACGGCAGGAATACTAAAAAGAAAAAGAAGAATAGGAAGACCACACAAAACAACAAAAAGACCAAAAACAAGATCAAAACCCAAGAGTAAACCTAAACCTAAAAAAGTAGAAGAAAAAATCGAAACAACAGAACAAACAACAAAAAACGAAGAAGAAAAAAAACTAGAAGAAAAACAAGAAGAAGAAAAAGATGAAGAAGAAGAAAAAAGAAAACCAGGAAGACCTAAAAAACAACCAGAAAACAAACACACAATAACCATAGTAGAAAAACAAGAACCACCTAAAAAAAGAGGACCAGGAAGACCAAGAAAAGGAGAAACAAAACAGGAAACAAAACAAAACAAAGATGAAACAGAAGAAGATAAAACAGAAACACCAAATGAAACAACAAAATCCACCAAAAATAGGGGAAGACCCAAAAAAGGAGAAAAGAAAAAAACCAAAACCAAAAAAACCAAAACTAAAGACGACAAAAACAAAAAACGAGACAAAAAACAACCAAACCCACTACTAGAAATAATGGACAACTTCAAAGACTCCAAAAAAGGAAGAAAAAGCTCCGACAACGAAGAAGAACCAAGTGACTTCAAACTAGTAGAAAGTATGAACAACGCCGACGTAATGATAGGTGAAGACACAGACCTAGAACTAATGACAAACTCCGACCTAGACGTCGAAGAAATAATAAAAATAGACACCACCGACTCAGATGAAATCGAAAGAGAACTAGAAAACCTCAACGGAATCAGCGAAAAAGAACAAATGAAAGAAGACGTCGCTGAAATGGAGAAAAAAGAAACAATCTGTCCAGAATGTGGTTCAACCAGACTAATAAACGACCACGAAAGAGGAGAAGTTGTCTGTGGAACGTGTGGACTAGTAATAGACGACAACCTAGTAGACATGGGACCAGAATGGAGGGCATTTGACCACGAACAAAGAGACAAAAGAACAAGAGTCGGAGCACCAATAACATACACAATACACGACAAAGGCCTATCAACAATGATTGACTGGAGAAACAAGG
>MUZZ01000309.1:2984-3566 GCA_003266075.1 Methanosphaera sp. rholeuAM74 | reverse complement strand
TTCTGCTACAACATAGAAGAGTTTGCTTCTTCTGTCGAGTGGATGTGATTTGAAGCTTACTACTCCATCATCTATTAGTGATCTTAGATGTACTGAAACTGTTGACTTGGATTTGCCAATTTGTTTAACAATTTCAGCTTCACTTATCTCACCATGCATATAGTCTAGAATTTTTATCTTGATGGGACTACTAATAGTTCTAATACCACTATCGGTAGAGTAAATTTTTATCCGAATTTCACTGAAAGTAGTTATAGGCATCATAATTATTATTATGTTAAAATATCCTATATAAATATTTTCTTGGTTAAAAATCCGAAATAACTTTAATTACAAGTAAAATTAAAAAAATATAAATTATTATTAAGGAAAACTAGATATGATAAGTAGTCAAGTATGAACAAGAAACATAAAAAGCTTTAAGTTAAAATAGAAAAAAAGATAAATTAAACATTAATAATGCTAAAACAAAAGGAAATAAAAAAGACATATAACGGGTCTGTCCAGAAATAGGCTTTTTTATGTTATGACCTATCGTATTACTTTTTACCCTCGAATGTATGAAACCTCGGTGGGGGGGGG
>MUZZ01000309.1:0-2955 GCA_003266075.1 Methanosphaera sp. rholeuAM74 | reverse complement strand
TTTTATTGTTAGGTTTGTCTTTATTTACTAGTTTATATCCATGTTTCCAGTAGTATTTCTTGTTTTATTTGTTATATATTCTTTATAACGTTAATAAGCGATAGTTTTATATAGTATGAGTTATATAAATTAATATTAGTTAGTTATTATGGTTTTTAGGGGATTATATTAGTTATGGTTTCGACTCAGTGAAAGTTTGTATTTGCCCATGATTGGTGCTAATTTGGATAAAAATTATCATTTATTTTATCTTAAATATCTTATTGAGATATTTAAATTAGTGTATCCTGAATATTTTGAATATAATCCATTAGGATGTAAAAAAAATGTATCTTTTAGAGGAGTTATTGGGTTTGAATACGTGGGGTGATTGGAATAATCAGGAGAGTTGTCCGTGCTAAGGCACAATTATGTAAAAATAATGATGAGTCTGTTCAAGTTTTAATTAAATGGTCAACCCATCAAATAAGTTTTCTATAAAATGACTTCATTATATTATGAAGCAGAGCTANNCTAGTAGAAGGGCAGTGTTTTTGTTAGCGATGGTACTTATTCTTGAATGGTTATGTGTATATGATTTTAAAGCTTTGTATCCTGATGAGATAGAGTATGTTAAAGAGTTTTTAAGTAATCCTATGGAGCATAAAGATGATTATAAGTTATTACACGACTATTATGTTTTAAGTCATGAAATAAGTGATGAATTACCCTCTCTTGAAAAAGAATTAAGACAAAATATTAACGTTCATGGTATGAGGTTAATAAGACGAGCTATAGGAAATAGGAAAGAATACGAAGAGGTTATGCGAACACTGGAGCATATGGGTGATATATATAACTAAAGACACTACTAAAGTCAGTATTGTTGATCCTGACGCACATAATATGCTAGATAAAAGATAAACAATGGGGTTTTCACTATAATTTACAGTAAAACAACTGATATAAAAGTAATGGAATCATTGTAAACCATTTACATATACCAAAAAATTCAGAAATGATAAAAAAGGGAAATCAAGAAGCTAGTTGAAAGATTAATAGATATACATGGGTTATGAAGACTTTTTGCTAGCTGTCGACTACGGATTACTGGAATATATACCACAACTCTATAGAAATAGTGAGAGAAAAATGAATCACAAATATATTATACCAGACAAGAGAAGTGCTACAGAAACTATAAGACAAAATATATCCAAGACAACAAATCAGGCAAAAGATATAAAGAATATGAAGAGAAGAAAAAGAAAAACAAGAAACAAAGAACCTTTTTAGAAAGAAAAGACTTCATATACCACGACAAAGATGCTTACCTCTGTCCCCCAACAAATAATTTACTACAGTTCTATAAGATTGTAACAAATAAAGAAGGCTTCGAGTACAGACAAATACACATCCAACTAAATGTCGCAAAATGCCAGTACCCACGAGGAATGTACTTCACAACCCCCCCAAATGAATACTGGAAGACACAAATGAAAAAGAATATAACTAGAATATACAAGAGTTTTACGAGGTCTGAAGAAGGTCAAAAACTCATATCCCAACAAGGGAATCATATTCAGAAGAAAAGTTATACAGACTTAAAATGGGAAGCCAGAAACTTCAGAGGAGTCAAAGTACGGGGAAAAATCAAAGTAGACAACCAAACTAACACGAACATATCATACATACATCAATACACCAAAAAAAATAGGAAAAACACGTAGAATATAACCGTACTACAAAAAATACTAAAAACACCTCAAGAATAAAATAAAAGACCAAAAAGACCCCCAAAAAGCACTACACAACCTAAAAGGAAAATTTATAGAAGAAAACGACCAGATAATCGACGTAAACATCTAAAAAAAACATACCCTACATAATCCAATTAATTCCACACGAAAAACACCAAAACACCCCCCCATATCCACTAAAAATGCTCTATCCCTTTTTTTTTAAAACGATTAAACATAATAAGAAACACAGAAAAAAGACTAATACCTAAACCAGCACATATAGAATACATAACAAACACATAATAAAAAATAGTCAATTCATTAAATTAAAGTTAAGACGAATAATACAGTATAGAAGTACCCACAACTATCAGTTATATTAGAGCACTCTAACATTTACAATAAACACCTAATCATACACCATTAAACCATTCCCCAGAATCCTGTCTTCAACACACACTTAACTACTAACCCAAAAAAATATATAATCATATACTGGACAGACCCATATTTTTTTTTGTTTCAAATTCAATATAAAATGATTAGTTTCTGTGTGATTACTTATCACGTGCTCTTGGATTTACTTTATATACTAGTGGTTAATATAAATAATAATAGAAGAGAGATAGTGATTTTCTTTTACAAGTAAGACATAGTTAGAAATAATATAGTGTATTCTCTGTGTAATTTCTCTTATCTCTCATTTTAATGGATTCGAAGTCTGATTTAAGGGAATATATGTAATTGAACTGTAATCATTTATCGAGTTGGGGTTTATACTAATGGAATGTGGTGAGAAGTTTAGGATGTATCCTAATGATGAACAGGAAGTTTTGATAAATAAAACTTTTGGTTGTTGTCGTCTTGTTTGGAATTTCTTTCTTAATGGACGTGATTTTGAATACGATGTTGAAGGCATTATTTTCAACTATTATGATTGTTCTAAACTTTTAAAAACGTTGAAAAAGAAGAAAACATTTTTGAAGGAAGTTGATTCAACTGCACTTCAAAGAGAACTGAAAAACTTGGATAACAGTTTCAAAAGATTCTCCAATAAAGTAAGTGGTCATCCCAAGTTTAAAACTCGAAAAGATTTTCGGCAAAGTTATACAAGTGTTAAAAACGGAGATAATATTCGTTTTGAAGGAAATTGCATACGTTTACCTAAATTAGGCTTAATAAGAATCAGTCATAAACCAAGAATAAAATGTAGGATATTATCTGCTACGGTTTC
>MUZZ01000279.1 GCA_003266075.1 Methanosphaera sp. rholeuAM74 | reverse complement strand
AATAAAAACGTTATTAATCATTCTAAAAAAAGTATAAAAAATATGGGGGGGTTAAGTGGTGAGTAGTCCTTGCATCTACTCAATAATTAGTTTACTTTCAGCCTCAAGTTTCGTAGCACCAGACGTGTAAACAGCTTTAATAACATAATCCCCAGCTTTCAATGTTTTTGGTGTTGTGTATGTGAAGACTATGGAGTCACCTTCAACTTTAGCGTATAGTTTGCCATCATCACTTTTAACTGTTTTGCCGTTGACTTTGAGTACGACTTTTCCAGCGTCGAGGTTCTTCGTGGTTACTGTTATGGTCGCTTGGCTACCAGCAGTGGTGGTTACATCACTTACTGCGAACTCTGGTTCTTCTGTTTCTGGTACATTGACTGTTGGGTTTACTGTCTTGCTTGCATATGATTGTTACTCCACTTCCGGAGTATATTGCCATTATATTCTGTGTCTTCGTTCTATGATTTCGGTATTGTATATTTTATCGTTGTTTTTGAGTCTGCTATACTTAAATATATTATTATGCCTGTGTTTGTGTCTATTAGTCCTTTCTGTTTACTTTTAAGCATACTTTTCCTGTGTTTATGTCTGTTACTACTTCTCCGTTGAAGTAGATTACGGTTGTGGTTGTGTCTGGGTTGTTGTGTGTTGTTTTTTTTCTTTTGTTTAGTTTTTTGGGTGTTTTCGTGTTATTTTGTGTTGTTTGTTGTTCGTTAAATTCATAAAGAAGTAAATACTTGGACTTTAACGGAATATGGGGAATAATAACAATACTTTTTTATATAATAAAAATAAAACCGTTAATCACAATATAGAAATATCATTAATTTCAATATTGTAATGGATTAAAATTAATAAATGGAGGTTAACTATGTTTAAAAGGAAAACAACCACATTATTTTTGCTTATTGTAACAATGCTTTTTCTAGTTGGAATAAGTGTTGTATCAGCTACAAGTAATAATGATACTGTTATTCAAGATAATACTTGTTCTGGGATAGAAAATCAGTCAATAGCAGAAGATACGGGTAAATTAAATAAAAATTATGATAATGGTGTGGATAATAGTTTAAAAGGTAATTACAATACTAAGGAAAGTATAACTACACTAACTACTGAACCTACTTCGACAGATAGGAAGATAAAGATTACTGCTGAAGTAAAAAATACTAGTGGAGTTAGGATTAAAGATAGTTATTTTAAATTGTATTATAATAATAAGTTAATTAAAACAATTCATACGGGTAGTGGATTGACCAGATATTATTATACAGTTCCGGGTACAGTTGAAAAAGCTACGATTAATGCAGTGTATCAGGGAAATTCAATTTATGATAGTAGTTTTGATTCATATACTAATTATGTGTCAAAACAGAATACGAAAACCACATTAAAAGTAGAACCAACTTCTGATGATAATCAGATAAAAATAACAGCAGACGTAAGAGATAAAAATAATAATCTTGTTCAAAACAGTAACTTCAAAGTATATTGTAATGGCAATCTAATTAAAAGTATTGGAACCAGAAGTGGATTAACAAGATTCTATTATAATCTGCCTTATACTAATGGTGATGCAACAATCAAAGCAGTCTATCAAGGTTCAACATTATATAAAACTAGTTCAAATACATATGTTGGAACTCTTAGAAAACAAAATACTTATACCTATTTGAGTTTAGAACAGACTTCTGTTGGTAATCAGATAAAAATAACAGCAGAAGTAAGAGATGATAATTACAATCTCGTTCAAAACAGTAACTTCAAAGTATATTGTAATGGCAATCTAATAAAAAGTATTGGAACCAGAAGTGGATTAACAAGATTCTATTATAATCTGCCTTATACTAATGGTGATGTAACAATCAAAGCAGAATATCAGGGTTCTGCCAATTATTATAGTAGTTATGATACATATTATGGTAAACTCCCACAAAAAAGAGAAACATACACCCATATAACGGTAACTAAGACAGAGTCTAAAAAAATATGTATAACAGCTGAAGTAACCGATACAAACTATAACCTTGTTAAAAACAGTAAATTTAATTTATATGCTGATGGAAAACTGATAACAACAATAGGTACAGGTAGTGGAATCACAAGATATTATTACACCGTACCTAAACAATACAATTATTATACGAATATTACTGCAAAATATCTTGGAAACAATTTATACAAAACAAGTGAAGATTCAGAAGAAATATATGTACCTTATTACATTTATGAAGATGATACAGATGGATACATTGAAGGTGACAAAATAACTTTTCGTAATGTTTTTATGGGATATGAAAGTGGATTAGAACAGTTTAGTACAGATAAAAATTTATATATTAAACAAAAATCAACAGGAAGAATCGCAAAAAGACATTTAGATGATGGTGTATATAGATTTTATGATATGTACACAGGAGAATGCGTTCTCGAATAAAAAAAGATAACGTAATAAGTTATCATAATATTTTCTTTTTTTTCTTAAAGGGGTGGCAACACTTATTGAGTTTTAGGATATGTTCTTTGAGACTAATTCATTATTTAACTTTTTTAGGGAGGGATGTTCAGAATCGAGTTGATTTTTGTTCGTCGTTTATTTCTGATTTGGGTGATTTGATGCATAATCTCTTTTCACATGTTATAAAAGTAGCAGTAACAGTTGGTTTATCATGTATTCATTATCAAATATGCTAAAAAAGTTTTAAAGATAACTATGACTAGTATGAATAAATTTTCCACCAATCACCAGTTTTTCTCCCATATAATATTATCCCCATCTTTCAAGAAATTTTCAATCAGGATATGAGCCATAGACCTCTTTTTCATGCTTTAGCCAAGCCTTTAATAAGTAATCTTCAATGAAGTATAGTTTGTTCTGAACTCCTATTATTCCCTTGTAACCTAATGTTTTCAAATTATCATTAAATGTTCCCCTTGAAACGCTCGTTTTTTCTAGTAAGTCCGTCCACGTCAGTCCGTCATTTTCGATTAATATTTCAACAATTTCCTTTTCATTTTCATTAAGGTTGCTCCAGATCCTAAACCACCTGAAAAGTATTTGACTCATGTTCATGAAGAAAGTTTCTTTAACTACATCTGCAGAATAAACTACTGAGGAATCCATTACATTATAGAAACTATTGACATATAATGGAATGCCCCTAGTACACTTGTAAAACCTATCAAATCCGTCATCAGTAAATTCTATTTCAGGCATACACTCATCAAAATATTTTCTAGTTTCAACTTCCGAGAAAGGTTTTATCTCAAAATGATTTAAACGTCCACCAAAAGCCCCTTCGTCGCCATTGATTTCATCAATCAACTTTGATGTCCTTGATATTGAGCCAGTGAACACGTAGGATGTGTTATGTTGTGTTTGAGTATAACTTCTTATTAACCAGAAAAATTTATCTAAATTATCCATTTTCGTGAGTGTTTGAAATTCATCAATAAAGATTACGAAACCCTTTACTTCATCTATTGTGTCAACTATTTTTTGTGGAAATTCCATGACAAACTGACTTAATTTCCTGTAATCTGTTTCTACCTCTGGTATTGGAATTTTAAATATTTCCTTTGCCTTCCCAAAATCATAGTTTTTAAGTTTAACATTATCTATTAGCTCTTTAATTGTATTAGCGTATTTATTAGTATACTCCTGATTATTAACAGAATCATTCATTACCTTCAATAATTCTGTTAAGATTATTTCCATAGTTAAATCTTCATCATATGATGAATAAACCTTAGAAAAATCTATGTAAACACAGATTATATCATGTTCTGTTTCACTAATAATCTTTTTTATTAAATATGATTTTCCAACACCCCTAATTCCCGTTATTAGTAAATGTTGAGCTAACGATTCCCGTACAGAATTTATTTGATATGATATTCTTTTAATATCATATTCCCTGTTGAAAAAATATTTATTCATATTATCATGTAAAAATAATGGTTTTGAATTCATATCCTATCCACCATGTTTCATTAGTTTGGGTATTATATTTATCAATCATAGTATAAAAAATTATACTCATAAGTATTAGTATAAAAAATTATACTCGTAAGTATCGGTATAAAAAATTATACTAAAAAAAAAGGGGGAACATATACATCAGCACCACTTTTCTTCTAAACAAACAGTTTAGTTAGTTAACTACCCAAACAACACGTATAATATGTATTAACTAAAATAAAATTAAAAAAAAAGGAAAAAGTGAAAATAAATAAGTAATACATCTATTCTACACTTAACTTACCATCAGCTTCCAACTTAGTAGCACCAGACGTGTAAACAGCCTTAATAGTGTAATCACCAGCTTTCAAGGTTTTCGGTACTGTGTATGTGAAAGTTACGGTGTCACCACTTACTTTAGCATATAGTTTACCATCATCTGCTTTGACTGTCTTACCATTTACTTTGAGTACAACTTTACCATTGTCCAAGTTTTTCGTGGTGACTGTGATTGTTACTTCTTCTCCTGCTGTTGCTGTAGTGTCTGCTACAGAGAATTCGGTATCTTGTGCTTCTGGTGTCGTGATTGTTGGGTTGACAGTATTACTTGTTACTTGTGGTATTTCAACATTACCAGTGAATACTGCTTCAAT
>MUZZ01000031.1 GCA_003266075.1 Methanosphaera sp. rholeuAM74 | reverse complement strand
AAAAATTAAATGACGTACTCTCATATCCATTAGATATATTTAAAAAGAAGAATATAAATAAAGCAAAACATGAATATGATACACTTAATAAATTATTACTACTAAAACTCAAAGAATGGGATGATTTAAAATCAGTACGTGGTTTAATTGAAGATTTCTTTAAAGTAGGCAAAGATTTGTTCGGATTAGGAAGATTCCACAAATATACAACCAAATCAATGATTAAAAGTATTTATTTATCTTAATGTTAACAGCAATATGTGTACAACAGGGCTATATGTCAAAAACAAAAATGCAACAACTATCAGAAGGAAACATAGAATTAAGACCACCTATTAAACATAGAAAGAAGAAAAAACCAGAAACAGATGAAAATCAAGAAGCAGAAAATGTACCCCAGACCAAGAAAGTCAACACATTGCCTATTAAGGAAACTGAAAGACAAGCATCACTAAAAGAGTACGCATAACGGAGTACCCTATTTTTTTATGAGGGGACGCTGACACATAACCAGTTAGCATATATCTTTGAATTCATACTGTCGGCAGCTGATATGATTGATTCGCTTTCACATGAAAATCCAGTTGTTGTGTCTACTCTATGAAAACTATTTTATCCACCTATTTTTAGTCGATGGCTTGTCTACTTGTATTATCCTGCTTTGTTTTGATATAATGCCATGGTCTAGATGCAGCTATGATTATAAGCAAGCCCATATACCGCCATATTAATCGGGGTGAGGGTTGAACTGTACTGTGTAGTCACAGTTTCGACAGCATTATCTGGCGTTGGATAAGCTCATTTAGGTAGTTGTTTGCCATGTTTCTAATTATATTTCAAGTACCTGGGGGGTTATCTAAAACCGGTCGTCATGTCCTCCGTATCTCCTATTTTATTCGAAAAATATTATATTATGGATTTAAATAGTGTGGTAACAATCCTATGGGGAAAAGTGGGGGGGGATAGCTACGTGACACAAAAAAAAATGTCCGGTAAACTGCATGAACGCATGCATGGTATTCATTATAAATCATGTGGAAACGCCTGCTGATTAATGCATTGGACGCCAATTCCAACAGAATTTTTTATAAAAAATCTTCACAGCATAATGATTTGCCGGACAATTCCAAATCATCTGTGATGCTCCAAGTATCTGTCATTTTACTTCCGGAAATATTATGCCCACTGCATTCATTCCAGGTGGGCTGAAGGCTTATGGGTGACAGGCAAACAACTCAACTAAAATCCACCAGATAAACAAAGAATAAATATAAAACAGTAAAACAAACAGATAATTAATAATAATCTTTTGACACTAATTATATGTGCGTAAGTATAAGGGATAGTAAAAACAGAATATCAATTGATTAATCATTTGGATTAATCGTAATTAACAAATCAGAAAAGATGACAATATGTTTAACAATAGAAAAAATTTCTTAATAATCACGATGACAATATTGTTGTTGTTTGGCTTGACGATTGTCGGTGCCAGCGATAGTGCTGATGCAGCAGTCACGGATACGGATGCTGTTGCAAGTGCCGATGCCGTCACGGCAGACGATTATGATGGTGTCGGAGTGAATGACAACATAATAACTTATGAAGATGAAGATAATTCGGTTTCAAAGACGAATACGATAACAAAACAGCATACTACTGATAATGATAGGAAAAAGGATGCCACAGTCACAGTATCGAATTATCCGGAATTAATAACTGCAGTAGGTTCTGCTAAACAATCAAATGATGACGTGTACACAATATCCCTGTTGCCCGGAAACTATACTGCAACAGCTAACATGACCTGGGGTTATGCTACGGGCAGTACACGCAAGTTGGTCATAGAAGGTAACGGCATAGAATTAAAGGGTAATGATATTTATAGGTTCATGACGGTAAAGACAGGTTACACCTTGGTCTTGAACAATATCTCGTTTGCACACTTTATAGGAGTTAATGGTGGCGTATTTGGCAATGAGGGAGGTACACTCAATATAACATGTTCTAACTTCCATGATAACCAGGCTAATTTTGGTGGTGTAATCGCAAATAATCCTAATTCCAATCTTTTCATAAGGGGTTCTACCTTTAGGAATAACTTGGCCAGTGTTTCTGTCGGAGTAGTATATGCCTATGGTACAGTAGTAGTAAGGGATTCCACATTTGAAAACAATAATGGAAGCAGTGGTGGTGGAGCACTAGGTTTCATGAATGCTACTGCAAATGTAACGAATTCCACGTTCATACAAAATATCGCAACATCTGGTGGCTCAGTATATACTTCTGGAAGCAACATTACTATTGTCAACTCCACTTTCATAAATAACATTACTAATATAGACTGCGGAACAATATGCAACTCTCAAAATTCTGTTCTTAATGTAATAGGTTCCGTATTTGAGAATTGTTCTGCTAATCTTGGATCTGCAATATATAATAATAAGGCTACAGTCAAAGTAAATAATTCTCACTTCAAAAAAAACAGTGCAAACAAGGGTGGGATATACAGTAATAGTGGTGGTATAGTATATGTAGACAGTTCTAACTTCACAAGCAACTCCGCCGATGCTGGTGCTGCAATATTCGCACAAAATTATTCTAGAGTATATGTCACCAATTCCGAATTCACAAATAATGTTGCAAATTTATATGGCGGTGCAATATTTACCCAACTCTTTACTGAGTCAACAGTAACCAATTCAAGATTCAAAACTAACAGGGCAGAATCTGGTGGTGCAATATCTGATTCAGGCTCTCATATGGTCATAGCAGGCTGTGAATTCACAGGCAATGTTGCAAAAAGTGAAGATGGTGGTGCATTATACATCGAGGGTAATGTCTCTGTAAGTGGCTCTAATTTCACAAACAATACCGCAATCAAATACTATGGAGGTGCAATAGGCATCAATGATGGTATTTTAAGCGTAAGTACTTCTGTTTTCACAGACAATACTGCATATGTGAATGCTGCTGCAATATTTGTCCATACTGGCGATTTATTGGTGACGGATTCCAGTTTCTTAAATCATACGTTCAATAAGGGAATAATATATAAATATGGGGGGGGTAGCTTCCAGGTAAAGCATTCCACTTTCAGAGGAAATAATCCTGAATTATTTATCATTCAGAACAATAAGATCAGCTATGTCGGCAATGAGTCATACATTAATGTGGGAAATGTTGCCGTTTATCTTGATGATGATGACACGCCTGTCTACACGGGAGCATTGAGTGGTTATGTGGTACCCAAATACCACCTCATACGCATATATGTCAACGGTACAGGTGGATCCGACAACGAATTTATCATAGAGCCACTATGCGATTTTGAAGTTAATAGTTATGCCGCTCTTGTTCAAGCAGTCCGCAATGTTTCAAATTCAAGGGAACATCATTTTGAAATACGTTTAAAGCCGGGAAATTACAATGCAACCGCTAGCATGGTGTTTTCTGGGCCAACCGGTATTGAACATGAACTGGTCATTCATGGATACGGTTTGGAGCTTACCGGTGGTCAGCATTATCAGTTCATGAAGGTAAACCCCGGCCAGATACTGATTCTTGATAATATTGTTTTAACTCATTATTTTGCTGAGATCGGTTCTGTAATAGAGACCAATTATAGTGTAGCCATCATAAACAATTCTGTTTTCAGTTCTAACCATGGAGAATTTGGTGGTGTAATATATAATGGCCACTCGGGTGAAGTCACCATAAATAATTCAATTTTCGCCAATAACTATGGTGATCATGGTTCTGCAGTATATAGTGAAGGTGAATTAACAATATCCAATTCAACATTCATAGGTAATGATGGACATGCTGGTTCTATAGAGGCCATTTCGAGTCATAACACAATTTTCGACAACTCATTCATGTTTAACTACCCTGGGAACTATGAAGTATGGAGAAACAAATTAGGTATTCATTCGCAATATCTGCCGAATAATGCGGTGGTGGACATTTCTGTAAATGGTTATACTGTCAGAAAACAATTCTCTAATTATGAAGTTAAGGATTATGTTCTTCCTATGGGAAATTACAATTTAAGCATAACAATTGATTCTGAGGGTACTGGAAAGGTACGGAACAATACTTATGTTTACAATATGAACAATAATCTGTCTTTAAGCGTTGACCATACAACCCATGAATCTTTGGGTCCCGTTCCTATAACAGTACATGCAAGCAAAAACATTACCAATGCCAACGTCACAGTCTACATGGATGGCAATCTGGTTGGAAGTACAATGGTTGACGGAATTACCGATACTATTGTTGTGAACCTGGATACTGCCGGTTATTCATCTGGCAATTATACATTAGGAATTCGCTATATGGATTGCATCACAGACTATGTCACTAACGCTACGGGGCTTCTGGAAATTATCAGTCCAGTAACAACGATTGAATTGGATTCTATCACAGATGCCAGCTACTGCTCAGATGTGACAATCAGCGGAAGGTTATCCGATACTCATGGCAACGGTCTATCCAGTCAAGTCGTAACATTACATGTTGGAGACGAAGCATTTGCTGTAGTAACTGCTGATGACGGAACATTCAGCTGCACGACAGCATTTAATAGTGTGGGAGAAAAGACTGTCACAGCAGTCTATGACGGAACTGACACTATTCCTCCGGCAAGTCAGACTATGACATTTGTCGTTGACAAAGACGTCCCATGCATAACTTTGGATGACATTCCAAGTTGTGAATACTCTGATAAGGTAACGATAAGCGGAACATTCACCAGGAGTACGGGCGTGGCTATAAAGAATGCAACAATGGTCTTCATGATTAATGGTGTAAGATATACTGCAAAGACGGCTGCAGGCGGAAAGTTCGCAATCAATTATACTGCAACTACTGTCGGAATAAACAACATGACTGTGACATTCAATGGAAACTCAGTATACTATTCTGCGTTTGTATTTAATACCTTCACAGTCGGCAAGAAGGATACGGTCATAACTTTGGATGATATTTCAGGTGCTGAATACTCGGACAGGATTGCTATTGGTGGTAGGTTCGCCAGGAGTACTGGTGTTGCTCTTAGCAATGCCAACATAGTATTGACGGTCAATGGTGCAAGATACACTGTAAAAACTGATGCAAACGGAAATTTCGCCATCAACTATACCCTGACTAAGGTGGGAACAAACAATATAACCGCAGCATTCAACGGAAACTCAGTATACAATGCTGTAAACGCATCCAAGACGTTTGAAGTCGGCAAGAAGGATACGGTCATAACTGTGGATGACATTTCGGGAGCCGAATACTCTGATAAAATTACTATTGGTGGCAGGTTCACAAGAAGTACGGGTGTAGCCCTCAAAAACGCTACGGTAACCCTGAAGGTTAACGGTGTAACCTATACTGCTAAAACCGATGAGAACGGATACTATGCTATCCAGTATACGGTGACCAAGGTGGGAACAAACAACATAACAGTAACTTTCGAAGGAAACTCAGTATACAATGCTGCAAACACGTCCAAAACCTTCACAGCCACCAAAAAGGATACAATCGTAACATTAGACAGCATTCCGGACACACAATATTCGGGCATAATAACAATAACTGGAAGGTTTACGAGAAGCACCGGCGTGGCTCTCACCAATGCCGCAATAAACTTAAAGGTCAATGACGTGAATTATACAGTTAAAACGGATGCATATGGATACTATGCATTAAACTACACGGCAGACAAAGTGGGACTTAACACAGTTACAGCAGCCTTCAACGGAAACTCAGTATACAATACTGCAAACGCAACCAGGACATTCACGGTAACAGGATAAGTTAATGCAACAGCTTGGTAAGATACCGGCATGTGGATATGGTATTCATGGCGGATTTGAAATCATATGGGTTTTACTGCCATGAATCCCCCATTTATCATCATTATGGGTTTTTTAAGGCAATCCGTTGAAAACTATGGGATTGGTTTTTTTTGGGATAGATTATTATCCTGTTCATTTTTTTTTCATTAATGGCTGTTTGGACGTAAATTATTTTTTTGATCTTATTTGAATTATGATTATCTGTAGCTGGTATGCTTAATCTCTATCATATGCTCTTTTTATCAGTTTTCGGTCATTTATGAGTTTTCATGAATGTTCACTCCTATTTTCTTCAGCTATTCAATTTCCACTTTGTGTGAATCAAATATGTACATTACCCCTAATCTGGGCTGTGACACCATATCATATGCCCTGTAAAGCAGAAGCAAGCTTTCGTCATGTCAGATTCAGGCTGCATCTCTTGACTTTTTGATAGAGTCGCCACCAGATGAAATTCACTGTTCTATCCTTTCACTTCATTCCATACTGCAACGTTCATCTAAATATTCTATGCAGTCTGAGAATAATTTCCACAGTATTCCACGTACCATCCAGACAAAACATGCTTCGGATTTCACAGCATTTAACATTATTAAACCCAATGTCATTCCACTAAATATACATATGAAATTGGATATAATTCTATATACTGGGGACTGGATTATGAAATCAAAAATCAAACACGTGGTTATGGCTGTCATGCTATCATCCGTCCCATATGTAGCACAAATACTATGTTAAATCATTGATATGAAGATAAACGGCTGGTCTACCGATTGTATGTCTTGACATAGGATTAAATTGAAATAATTAAAGAAAACATTTGATGGTAATCATTCCATTTTCAGAATTCGGTTGTTGATTGTTATGATGAACATATTTAGGGTCATGAAGGATAAGCTGCATCTGATGGCTTTGATGCTTCTGTTTCTCGTAGTCGAGGTCTACTGCGATTTGTCTCTTCCCTCATATACGGCGGATATCGTCGATATGGGCATCCGCAACGCCGATTTTAATGTGATATATTCTGTTGGCCTGAGTATGGTGGGGATGGTTGCCATTTCAACTGTCGCCACAGTCGTTGTGGCCTATTTTTCCAGCATAGTTTCCAGCAGGTATGCTAGGGATTTGCGTGAGGTCGTCTTTAAGCGTATTCTGGGTTTTTCTAACCATGAACTCAACAGGTTTTCCAGGGCTTCTCTGATTACCCGTTCCACCAATGACATCAACCAGATCCAGAATGTTATGGGCATGCTTTTCAGGACGCTTCTCTTTGCTCCCATCATCGCATTGGGCGGCATCATCAAGGTTTTGGAGATTGGCTCTGATCTGTCCTGGATTATCGTCCTAGCATTCGTTTCCGTATCTGTCCTCCTGGTTTTTGTTATCCGAAATGTTCTCCCGGCATTCAGGCGTACCCAGATAATTGTTGACTATATCAACAGGGTTTCCAGGGAGATTCTCTTGGGAGTTCCAGTAATCAAGGCTTTTGTACGTCAGGATTATGAGAATCAACGTTTTGACAG
Organism: Methanosphaera sp. rholeuAM74; assembly: GCA_003266075.1. Taxonomy (GTDB): domain Archaea; phylum Methanobacteriota; class Methanobacteria; order Methanobacteriales; family Methanobacteriaceae; genus Methanosphaera. Next base: position 3,568 of record MUZZ01000031.1, on the reverse strand, counting down.
GTTTAACGTGGAGTACCGGGATGTCAATCTGCGTGTCTACCGCATCCTCTTCCTGATGATTCCCGCCATGACATTAATCATGAACCTGATGATAGTCCTGATTCTTTACTTCGGCCTCTTCGATGTCCTGGATGGCAGGCTCCTTACCGGGGATGTAATAGCATTTGTCCAGTACTCTACGCAGATTGTCACATCCTTTATCATGATAGGTTCATTGACGATTATGCTGCCCCGTGTCCTCATTTCTGCCAGAAGGGTGGAGGAGGTCTTGTCTACTGAGGGAAGCATCATCGGCGGCGTACATGCTTCATGTGAAGGTGATGCCATCCTGGAGTTCAGGAACGTTTCCTACCGTTATCCCAATGCCCTCAGGGATACTCTGCATGATGTGACATTCAGCCTTTGTCCCGGAAGGGTCACAGCCATCATAGGAGGTACAGGAAGCGGCAAGTCCACTATCCTCAGTCTTATTCCCCGCTTGCAGGATGTCACCTCTGGTGTGATCTTGTTGGATGGGAGGAATATCCGGGATTATGACCTGAATTACCTCAGAAGCAAAACAGCAATTGTGCCGCAGGATGCTGTTCTCTTTTCAGGTACTGTTGCAGATAACCTCAGGCGGGGCAAATCGGATGCCAGCGACGATGAGTTGCTAGGGGCTTTGAAAGTCGCCGATGCCTGTGACTTTGTAGGCAGCCTCGACATGGATGTCAGCCAGGGCGGTGCTAACTTCTCTGGTGGTCAGAAGCAGAGGCTGTCCATTGCACGTGCTGTTGTCGGAGGACATGATTTCTACTTGTTCGATGACTGTTTCTCTGCATTGGATGTTGCCACGGAGTCCCTGGTCAAGTCCAATCTGGTGGATGTTACCTCGAATGCATCTGTCCTGATGGTATCCCAGAGGGTCAGTTCCATAATGGATGCTGATGAGATTATAGTGTTGGACGATGGCAGGATTGTCGATAAGGGTACTCATGATGAATTGCTGGGTCGGTGCAGCATCTATGGCGAAATCTTCTCCAGCCAAATGGGGTCTATGGGTGGTCGGGATGCCTAGGGATAAGCGTGCTGTTAGAAAGCCTAACGACACCAGAAAATCGATAAGACAGTTGCTGTCATTACTGGCAGATTACAAGCTCAGGGTCTTTGCCACATTCATATGTGCAGTTTTAAGCACACTGTTCTCTGTAGTCGGTCCCCTGCTGATTGGCAGGGCTACCACCATGATATTTGATGGGGCAGCATCCATTGGCAGCAATTCCGGGGCATTCGATTTTGTCACATTCTACTGGCTGCTGGCATTGGCGGTCGTCCTCTACGTGGTCAGTTCAGCTTTTTCTTATCTTCAGAGTTGGCTGTTGACGGGGATTTCTACCAGCATAAGCTACAGGCTGAGGCGTGACTTGATCGAGAAGGTTAACATGCTATCCATGGCCCAGATGGACTTCAATAAGCGTGGTGATATTCTTTCAAGGATAACAAATGATGTGGATTCGCTTCAAAGCGGCATCACTTCAACATTTGTGCAGCTGGTGACTTCAGTAATCACGATAGTTGGCGTATCGATGATGATGCTGAGCATCAATGTGACACTTACAGTTATAACGGTAGTGCTTGTCCCATTGTCATTTGCTATTATAGCATTTGTAGTAAGGCGTTCCCAGAAGTATTATAAGAGCCAGCTTGTCTACAAGGGCAGCGTCAACTCGGTTATCGAGGAAAGCTTTACCGGCCATGACATCATCAGGGCATATAACCAGGAGGATGAGGTCTTCGAGTCATTCAGGGAGGACAATGACAGGTGGTATAGCCATGAATGGAAGAGTCAGTTCTATTCTGCCCTTATGGGTCCGATTACCACATTCGTTTCCAACATTTCCTATGTGGTCATCGCAGTTGTCGGAGCTTACATGGTCTTGTTGAGGGCTATGGCTGTCGGTGATATACTGGCCTTTTTCCAGTACATCGAGAACTTGACACAGCCAATACGGATGATTACACGTTCAATGAATCTTGTGCAGACTGCTCTTGCAGCTGTTGAACGGATATTCGAGTTTCTTGACATAGAAGTGGAGATGGATGAATCCACCCTACGCTTTGATGGCCTGCAAAATTCAATATCCTTTGAGGATGTTGGATTCAGCTATCCCAATGGCGACGAGATTATCAGGAATTTGTCCTTCACTGTCAACAAGGGTGATAAGGTAGCAATAGTCGGCCATACGGGTGCAGGAAAGTCCACCATCGTGAAGCTATTGATGAGGTTCTATGATGTAAGCTCCGGACGCATAACATTCGACGGCGTGGACATCAACGAATACGATAAAAACAGCATACGCTCATCGATTGCCATGGTATTGCAGGATTCATGGCTTTTTAGTGACACGATACGTGAGAACATACGTTACGGTAACCTCGACGCTGATGACGATGACATCCGCCGTGCTTCCAGGATTGCCCATGCCGATAATTTCATAATGCAGCTTCCGGACGGCTATGATACTGTGCTCAACGAGGATACTGACAACATATCCATTGGCCAGAAGCAGCTGCTGACCATTGCACGGACGGTACTCTCCGACAAGAACATGCTGATACTTGATGAGGCAACCTCAAGCGTCGACACGCGTACCGAGAAGCTGATACAGGATGCCATGGATAGGCTTATGGAGGACAAGACCAGCTTCATAATAGCTCACAGGCTATCGACAATCAAGACTGCCGACAGGATTCTTGTACTGGATGAGGGCAAGCTGATTGAAAGTGGAACACATGATGAACTGATGGCCTTGGACGGCTACTACAAGTCATTGTATGACCGCTTCGATGCAGGGGGTCACAGATAGCCGCTTCATATATTCAGGTATTCTGATTTCCACATCCATGCTTTTCTTTCACCCCTTCCATGCTGATGGGCATCCCGAAAGCCATAAAGTATTTATATATATGAATCACATAACTATTACATAACTAATTTTTAACATACTTAAAACTGTGAGCGAATGAGTGTCACTCATTAAGGAGTTTTAAATTAGAATATTTTTTATCTAAGCGACACGTTATAAGAGGACTTTATAAATAGTTCTTATCTCATGTTGCGGGTAATGCCATATTAAAGAATTATGTGTGGCATTATTTCTTTGAACCTATGTGAGACGTGGGGGATTGCCCATATACCAGAGGGAATCTTATTTATGAGAAGTTCAGGGTCATTTAACTAGCCTATTGTAATAGGGTATTATTACTTTTAATGGGATGGTTAAAAAACCAGATGACTATATGGAGATAATTAAATGGCAAATTCAGTATATGTAAAATTTGAAGTACCAAAAGAAATAGCTGATAAAGTATATGAAGCTTTAGAAATAGCAAGAGACACAGGTAAAATAGGAAAAGGAACTAACGAAGTAACCAAAAACATCGAAAGAAGCAATGTTGCTTTAGCAGTTCTAGCAGAAGATATTGAGCCAGCAGAAATTGTTGCTCACATACCTATTTTAGCTGAGGAAAAGGAAATTCCTTATGTATATCTTCCAACCAAAGAAGAATTAGGAGAAGCTGCAGGACT
>MUZZ01000129.1 GCA_003266075.1 Methanosphaera sp. rholeuAM74 | reverse complement strand
AATAGGGTGCTAACTTGTTATCAAAGATATTTTGAATAACTTCTGGAAACTCTTTTTTATCTTTTCTAAGTTTATCAATGATAGAATATACTTCATCTTGACTTTCTACGTCATATATTTCATATAATCTTGGAAGATAACTCTTAAATTCTTTTATTTTATCTTCTGGGAGATTATTTTCTTTAACATAATCCCTTATAATTTTATTGTTATTTTGTTTAAAATGGAATTTACAGAATTGATGTAAAAATTTTAAATCATTGATAGGAGTCCTGTATTCTGGTTTTAAGTCTGTTGTAATGGCTATTCTGTCTTGGTTTTTAGTAGCATCTTCTAAAAATTTTCTTACTTCTTCTTCCGTTTCATGCTCAACAACCTTATAAGCAACCACAGTATCATGACATACATCAATTAATGTTAATAAAAATACGTATTTGTCACTAATTTCTTTTATTTTTATCCATAAAGCATCAAATGCATAGTAACCTGAATATTTAGGAATATCTGGATTATAATGAATATGATAATCTACTATAATGTCTTGAATTTCCTGATGTGAAATATTTACTCCATGAAATTCTNNACTTCATGAGAGACTGTAAAATTAGAATCAACTATGCTAGAAATATCTGCTGAAAAATCTTTTCCACAATGTTTACATGTATAACGTTTAATTTCACATCCAACCAAGCCATAATGAAGAAGAACTAACTTTTTAGGATAATATCCGTCTTCATTTACGTCTTTAGAATAACATTCGGGACAATAAACACGTTTCTGCTTCATTCGGTAGATATCTTTGTGTTTCCAGACCGTTAAATTATCATTTAATTTTTCAAGTTTATCTTCTATAAATACTTTTCGACTACATCGTTCCGGAAGATTTTCGAAATAACCGTCAAGTATATATTGTTTGTCATCATATCTATTAATAGGAGAGTTTTTTTCAGTTTTCATAATATAATATCTCTCCTTTTTACTATATAAATGTTTTTATAGTATATTTTTTAACGCACGCCCACAAGGGACGATTTAATGAAGAAAAAAAACATAATTATTCACT
>MUZZ01000270.1:2689-5619 GCA_003266075.1 Methanosphaera sp. rholeuAM74 | reverse complement strand
AATATACTCCATCAACACTACGTAGAAAGAGATTTTCGTCTTTTAGATTTCATTAACAAGCAATATGACGATTTTGATAGCTTAGAATACATTACTTACTTCTTGATTTTCATATATTTCGTGTTTTTTCTTTTTTCTATGGTGAAAGGACACTCTTAATTCTGTATTTCCACCTAGATAGTTGTTACGTTTTATTTTTGAATATAACCCTGTCGTACACATAAGGCTGTTAACATTAAGCATGAATAAATAGTTTTAATAATTGATTTTGTTGAATATTTATTGAATTTTCCTAATCCGAATAAAACTTTACCAACTTTAAAGAAATCTTCAATTAAACCACGTACTACTTTTAAATCAGCCACCCTTCAAGTTCTAATAATAATAATTTATTAAATGCATCATATTCATGTTTTAACTTCTGTGACTCTTTATTTTTGAATATATCTAATGGATATGATAGAACATCATTAAGTTTTTGAATTGTGTTTTCATATTTTGGAGCTATCACATGTTCAGTGAAATTATTTTTAATATTATAATGTTTTTGTAACTTTCTGTTTCCATTTATTTCACGAAGCACATATGAAATCGTATACCCAAAATACATACTCATTAATATAATTTTTACACAATCCAACATTTTAATTGTATTACCAAGCGTGACATCATATGTGAATGTCAAAATCAACATGAATACCACAGAATATGAAATAAATGCCGTTGAATGCTGATTAAAGGCAACAGTCAATAAACTATATTAGTATATGAAAACAATATCTATAACTAATTAGCCATGAAAAAACATTTTATAAAATGAAAGGGTTAATTAATAAATCTAGGGAAAAAGAGAAAGATGGATAATAAAAAGTTGAAGAGAATATTTCTACTGTTCATCATGCTAATCCTATTTATAGGTGTAGCCTGTGCTGGCGATGTATCAGATGCGTCAAGCACAAGCGATGATACAGTAGATGATTCAACATCACATACAAACACTGAAAAAGTAGGAAAAAAATATGATGTGACAAACTATGACACACTGCACGCTGCACTGACTAACGATGACTATAACAACGTTACGGTAAACATCAAATCCAACATAGCACTCAAAGGCAATACCACTATAAGCGAGTCAATCGAAACTCTCACAATCAATGGAAACAAGAAAACAGTCAACGGTAATGGAACATCCCAGTTCATAAAAATAAGTGGCGAAAACATCATCACAATCAACAGCCTCACCATAATCAACTGCAACTCAACTTATGGGTCTGCAATAGAAAAGAATAACGGTACGCTCACCATCAACAACTGTGCATTTATCAACAATGCCGCCAAGTATGGCGGGGCAATAGATAACTATAAGGGAGACCTGAACATCATCCAATCCAACTTCACATCAAACAAGGCAAATGAAAATGGTGGAGCAATAAGAAACTATGGAGAAACATTGATTAAGTCCTCCAGCTTCAGCAACAACAGGGCAGAATATGATGGAGGAGCAATATACAATGAAGAAGGCGACCTGACAATACAAGACTGTGATTTCAACAGCAACTATGCAGATGACGACGGGGGAGCAATATACCATGACGAAGACATACTATCAGTTGAAGCATGTCAATTCAAGAACAACAGTGCATATGACGACGGAAACACGATATACGCAGACTATTCGACGAAGATCACAAACAGCAGGATATACGATTCTTCGGATGAGCTTGACGAATCCGTCTACAGAAGCGGAACCGTGAACATCATCAACACAATAATCAACGGCGAAAACATCAACAAAACTGACAACACCAGAATAGCCATCAAGGCATCGAATTCGACGCCCACAGTAGATGATGAAGTGACAATCACGGCAACATTAACCGACCTCAGCAACAAAAAGCTGGCAAACCAAAACATCACACTAAGAATAAACGGCAGAGAATACAATTTGAAAAGCAACGCCAATGGAACAGTATCCCAGAAATACAGGATAACAATGGGTGGCCTGCAGAACATCACAGCACACTACATTGGAACAGATAGCTACAACAAAAGCTCCGCAAAACTGCAGATTAACGCCAAGAAGTCATCCACCAAGCTGACACTGAAGCTATCCCAAACTAGGGCAGAAGTGAACGAAGAAGTGACGATAAATGCAACGCTGGTAAACCAGAAAAACATGGCAATAGCAGGCAAGGACATAACATTCACAATCAGCGGCAAAAACTACACAGCAAAAACCAACGCCAATGGAACTGCAACACTGAAACATAAGCCAACAGCACTCGGAACAAACAAGATAACAGCAAAATACGTGGGAGACAACACCACATACACCTCCAGCCAGGCAACGGCAAACCTGAACGTGACAGGCAGATACGATACGAAAATCATGATACAAGCATCCACAATCGCACCACTAGCAAACACCAGAATAACGATAAAGGCAACACTACTAGACCAGAACGACAACAAACTCTACAACAGGTACGTCAACATCAAAGTGGACGGCGACAGCTACACGACAAAAACAAATGACGACGGAATAGCCGCGATATCATACAATATGACCAATGTCGGAGTAAACACCATAACCGCAAAATATGGTGGAAGCCAGTACTATACACCATCAAACGCCACAGCCAAGATAACCACCCGAGCCAAATCAGGAACAAACAGTAAAGTAGACACCAGAATAGTATTAAGGGTATCCGACACGTCACCACCCCTAAACAGGCCAGTGACCATAACGGCAACGCTGACAGACCAGAACAACAACAAGCTGACCAGCCAAAACATCACATTAACAATTGACGGAGGAAAGCATGTCATAAAAGGAGACAACAACGCCATGGCAACATACAATTACACGCCAAGAACTGCTAAGAACATGACCATAACTGCCAAATATGGTGGAAACAGCATATTCA
>MUZZ01000270.1:544-2640 GCA_003266075.1 Methanosphaera sp. rholeuAM74 | reverse complement strand
GGAAACGGTAAAAGCATAACCACTCCTACAAACATCACGCACGCACTGCAAATAGTTAACAACAACGAAGTGATATACATGGTAACAGCAAACAAGTCCGACACATACACAAACATAAACATAAGCACCAGTAACGTAAAAAGTGGTACAAACACATTCACCATCAAAGGACAAGAAGACAAGAACATAATCATCGGAGGAAAACTTAAAACCGAATCCGTGAGAGTAGTACTCGACAACCTCGTATTCAAGGGAAGCGGCAGTCGCCTGACAGGATCAGACTTCACGGCAAGAAACTGCACATTCACAAACACCCAAGATTCAGCGATAACAGCCTATGATGACGTTAAGATAGAAAACAGCACATTCACATACAACCATGCAACAGAAGGAGCGGCAATCTACGTATCAGGAGATGACGTGCAGATAACAGGCAACACATTCACAGACAACACGGCAAACCATGGAGGAGCAATATACCTATACAAGACAGAGGACACGACAATAACAGGAAACACGTTCATAAAAAACAGGGCAAACAATACCGGAGGAGCAATAAAAGTATACGCATCAACAAACACGAAGATAAAAAACAACAAATTCACAGAAAACACCGCAAAAGAGGGTGGAGCAATAGACGATGATAGAATATACGAATCATACACATACTACACAACATCATACAGGACAGAAACTAAAGTCGGATACAGGACAGTGATGAAGACAGTTTCATACTGGAATCCAAATAAAACATATAACATAATCAGATACGATTATACATACGTAAACGGATTCATGCAGTCAAGGCCTGTATATGGATGGACGGGAGGATGGGATACAAGACAAGAGCCAACCCAAGAACAGTACACATACACCGAACAAGTACCATACCAAGTATCCCACACAGGACACAGGTACACTGGCTCAAACACGACGGTAAGCTCCAACACATTCATAGAAAACTCTGCAAAAGACCATGGAGGAGCAATATCCACGAACACATCCGAAACATCAATACAGAACAACAAGTTCATAAAGAACACGGCAAACACCGTTACAACAGCAATAGTGAACAAGACCAGTGCAACAATCAGAAACAACATAAACAATACAAGGTCAGCATATGGTAGCAGCGTCTACAGTGATGCAGGCACAACCATAACCAACAACAACTTCACGGCAAACGCCCTCAAGACAAAAACCATAGCCGACACGACAACAGGGACAATAGGAGAAAAGCTGACGCTGACAGCACACGTACTGGATGAAAACAACCTCGCAGTAACAAGCGGGTACGTCATATTCAAGCTCAACGGCATCACGCTAAAGGATAACAGGAAACTTACCGGAAGCACCAATGCATTGAAGGTATACGTCAACAATGGAGTGGCGACAACCACGGTAACAGCAGACCTGAACATGAGGTATGCACAGAATTTAACGGCAAAATACTCCGGCTCAACGGACTACCTTCCATCCCAGTCCAATAATGCTAAAGCACAGATACTCCTAAGAAACGCTAGCCTGACTGTCACAAGCAACGTGAAAACAGCCAAACAGGGACAATACATCACACTCACAGCAAAAGTATACGACATCACCAACGGAAACAGAAAAACAAGCCTAACTAAAAACGGAGAGGAATACGTCTACTTCAAAGTCAACGGCATCACACTCAAAAACTCTACAGGCCAAACGCTCAAAGTGAAAGTGGTAAACGGCACGGCAACCACCAGGTACTACGTACCTCTAGGACTATCCGGCGTGACAGACGGCAAGACATTCAACATCAAAAACCACGTCATACTCGCAGGATACGCGAACAAAAACTACTACCCAACGGCAATCAACACAAGCACATTCCAAGTAGAAAGAAGCAACATAACCATAAACTTCAACAGCATCACGATAAACAAGACCCGGTCAACGCTAAGCATAAACGCCACAATCAAGGATTACCTCGGAAATAACGTTCTAGGACCCAACAAGTACGTCGTGAAAGTAAACGGGGCAACAATAAAAAGCGGAAACCAGCCAAAATACTACTATGCATCAAACGGTGTGATAACACTAAACAACATAAACATACCAAAATA
>MUZZ01000270.1:0-533 GCA_003266075.1 Methanosphaera sp. rholeuAM74 | reverse complement strand
TTTTTTTGGAAAACCTGCAACAATCCACATTAGGGCTTCTCAACAACTTTACTCATAATTATCTTCATAATTATCCTATAAAAGCTGAGATAATGTTAAATATATGATTCTTGGCATAAAAATTAGAGATATTTCTCAGGAAGTTGATGCTGGTTATCACGGGGAGTTAAAGAAAAGATTGGTAGTAATAGATTCATCATCAATTACTTTTTTTTATATAATAACTGTTTTCCATTTTTAATTTTTTCTAATAGGTTTTTATCCACCAATTCATTCAAATCTTTTGTAGCAGTATTTCTAACTATATCAAAGATTTCAGCATATTCTTTTATTGTGATTTCTGATTTATCCTTAAATCTTAAAAACTCTTTTTGCCTATCATTTAAGTTTTTATCCTCAACATGGGATCTAAAAGTTACTTCAAAGAACATTCCATTTTCGGCAAATTCTGGTTCATCCAAACCATGTGCTATCATAGCATCCTTCATTCTTTTAATGCCCGTTCCAACATGTTCCATATATCTTGTTTTTGA
>MUZZ01000100.1:1468-1797 GCA_003266075.1 Methanosphaera sp. rholeuAM74 | reverse complement strand
GGTATTCATTTTAGGATAAATTATCATCTAGCATTCTTTTCATTATAATTACCTCGTTTGTTTATTAGGTATAATTTATGATTTTATTCTGTCTTATAACTTTTTATAGTTATTCATCATGGAATGGTATTAGTGCTAATTTACCATTATCAGGATAGCTACTATGTAATATTATTAATTAGAATTAGTTACTTTGATTTATAAATTAATGGTGGTCATTGAAAAAAAATAAGTTAAAAAAATATATTGAAATATTTTTTTATCAATTGAAATATATCTATTTGCTGAGTTTTATTTCGATTGCTGAAACGTTTGAGGATGTTCCTTCA
>MUZZ01000100.1:0-1402 GCA_003266075.1 Methanosphaera sp. rholeuAM74 | reverse complement strand
ATTTCAGCAACATCTACAGCTCTGCTTATAGCACGGCCTCTTGCTTTTAATATTACTTCTGTTACTCCGCTGTTCATTTGTGTAACTACAGCTAATACATAGTTCATTACTGGTTTGTTTCCGATGTATACAATATTTTCTTCTGGCATTTTGTTTTCCTCCGTTATACTAAAGTCGGCTATAATTGTTATAGCTTAATATAAACTATGTTGTTTTTCTTATTTAATACTTACTGTTTGATATGAAATTTAATATTAACTGATTAAAATTTAAGCAAAGTATTCCTAAAGATTATTTGTTTAATTTTAGTTGCGTATCATTAATAGTTTGTTGGTAGCACTTATGATTGCATCTATACTAGCTTTAACGATGTCTTCGTCTGTTGCACGTCCAGTTACTTTATTTCCATGTTCATCACTAGTTTTAACAAATACTTCTCCTAAAGCGTTTGTTCCACCAGTTATTGCTTCAAGATGGTATTCATCTAGTTCTACATCAACTACTTCCTTCACTAGTGTTTGTATGGCATTTAGTGCTGCATCTACTGGACCTACTCCTGTTTCGGCACAGTATTTTATGTTGCCATCGATGTCGAGTTTGACTGTTGCTGTTGGTAAGGTATTTCCTCCAGTCATCACACTTATTCCTAGAAGTTTTATTCTTTCTTTTGTTGGTTTTCCTTGTATTGCTTCTGCAATTGACCTGAAATCTACGTCTGTTATGGTTTTTCCTGAGTCTCCAAGTGTTTTGACTTTATCAAAAAGTTCATTGAACTGTTCATCGTTTAGGTTGATGTTGTATTCTTCTAGTTTTGATTTTATAGCGTTTGCTCCTGTTAGTTTTCCTAGTATGATTTTTCTCGTGTGTCCTACTTCTTCTGGTTTGAATGCCTCATAGGTGTCACTATTTGCGAGTACCCCTTGTACATGTATTCCTGCTTCATGTGCAAATGCGTTGTCACCTACAATTGCTTTGTTTGGTGGCATTTTTACTCCTGAAATTCTTGAGACTGTTTCGGACGTGTTCATTAATAGTTTTGAGCGTATGTTTGTTTTTATGTTGTATGCCTTGTGTAGGGTCATCACTATTTCTTCTAGTGATGCATTACCTGCTCTTTCTCCTAGTCCGTTGATTGTACATTGTGCTTGTCTTGCTCCTGCTTCTATTGCTGCTAGACTGTTTGCTACTGCTAGTCCGAAGTCGTTGTGGCAGTGTACACTTATTGGCACGTTTATTACTTCTATGAGGTTTGCGATTAGTTCATTCATTTTTCTTGGTATTGTCACACCTACTGTGTCTGGTACGTTTATTTTATCTACTTTGGCATCTTGTACTGCCGTAAATACTTCTTTTAGGTAGTCTAGTTCTGTCCGTGTTGCGTCTTCACATGAGAACTCTGCTG
>MUZZ01000319.1 GCA_003266075.1 Methanosphaera sp. rholeuAM74 | reverse complement strand
AATCTCCTGCAGCTGATGCCGGATGAGCATGTGACCACAGTTCTCCCGATCAGAAATCTTGATGACAACATGTATCTGATCATGGCGACAAAGCGGGGCATCGTGAAGCGCACTCTCCTGTCGGCATTTTCCAATATACGGAAGGTAGGCCTTGCCGCCATCAACTTAAGGGAGGATGATGAGCTGATCGAAGTAAAATGGGATAATTCCGGACAGGATCTCATGCTGGTGACAAGGGAAGGCATGAGCATTCGCTTTAATTCGACGGATATCCGCCCCATGGGAAGATCGGCTGCCGGCGTTCACGGCATGAGACTGCAGGAAGGCGACGAAGTCGTCAACATGATGACCGAGTATCAGGGAAGTCATGTGCTGTTCATATCGGCAAATGGTCTTGGCAAGCTGACGGCCATATCGGAGTTCAAGACGCAGCACCGCGGAGGAACCGGGGTGAAGTGCTACAGAATTACCGAAAAATCAGGCCCTCTCGTGGGTGCCAGAGCTGTCAATGAAACAGATGAGATTCTGCTGATCACGACAGAGGGTGTGGTGATCAGGACCAGCTGCTCGCAGATCTCCATACTGGGAAGAATTACAACCGGCGTTAAGATCATGGATCTGAGCGAAGGCGTAACCATCGCCAGCTTTTCCAAGGTGAAGATGAGTCCGGAATCAGCCGATGCGGAGCAGACGGATGAAGAACTGGCGAATGCTGAGCGGAGTGAGGCAGCAGAAAAGCAGGCAGACTCTGAACAGGCTGAGACGGAACAGGCCGATGCAGAGCTGACAGAGACGGAACACCCCAATGTGGGAGATGTGGATAAAGAACAGGCAGATATGGAACGTGCAGAGGAAGATCAGCCGGATACAGGATCTTCTGATACTTAAAATCGACGGATGGATTCAACTCGACGGATGGCGGCAGCGCAGCCGGTGAAATCCCCCTTCCCTGCAGGGAAGGGGGATCTTTAGGATAAAAGTGGTTAAGAGATGGATAAAAAAGAGCTGGCACTTATTGTCATCAGCAGGCTGAAGGAAGAATATCCGGATGCACATTGTACACTCTCCTATGATAAAGCCTGGCAGCTTCTTGTCAGTGTGAGGCTTGCCGCACAGTGCACAGATGAGAGGGTTGATCAGATTACACCAAAGCTGTATGAACGATTTCCTTCGGTGGATGCTCTCGCTGCGGCAGATGTCGCTGAAATAGAAGAAATCGTGAGACCCTGCGGGCTTGGGAACAGCAAGGCCAGGGACATTTCCAGATGCATGAAGGTTCTGCGGGATCAGTATGGAGGAAATGTGCCGGAGTCATTTGAAGAAATACTGGCTCTCCCGGGCGTCGGAAGAAAAAGTGCGAATCTGGTCATGGGGGATGTGTTTGGAAAGCCGGCCATCGTGACGGATACACACTGTATAAGGCTCTGCAATCTGATTGGTCTTGTGGATGATATAAAAGAGCCGGCGAAGGTGGAAAAAGAACTGTGGAAAATCATTCCTCCCGAGGAAGGAAATGATCTGTGCCATCGCTTCGTCCATCACGGAAGAGCTGTCTGTATCGCCAGAAGACCGCTTTGCCAGGCATGCTGCCTTCGGGATATCTGCAGACATGGAATCAGTGTATGTGTTCAGACAGGCTGAACACTTGTCGGTCGGTATCAGGGAGGTCGGTAGTATAGAGATCAATACTATAGGGAAAGGATAGAATGGATGGCGGACCGTGTATTCAACTTCGGCGCACCAGATGCCGAACGGGCCAGGAAAGAAGAAAAACCTGCTGTAATCTGTACTTATGAGACGTTTATTTCTGAAACCTGTGAAGCGGATCCCGAACATCCGCTTCTGATTCTGCGCGATCCGGAGAAAGAGCTGAAGCATCATCAGAAAGGACGTTTTTTAAATCCGCTCAGAAGAACCGGCTTTGAATACTCACGGGAAAAGAGCGTGATGCAGACGGACATTGTGAAAATAGACAGACGTTTTGTGAGGCTGCTTAATTGGCTCGGAGGATACAGGATCACTGTGCCCCTTTCCGGAAAGCAGACGGAAGAGGGAACGTCTGTGTATTTTCACAATGTCCGTCTGCATCACGCTCTTTTCCCGTGAGTATTCA
>MUZZ01000308.1 GCA_003266075.1 Methanosphaera sp. rholeuAM74 | reverse complement strand
ATACGTATACGGAAAATATAACAATTTAACTTAACCCCCCCCCCTCTTATTTTTTTATTGCTTCTATTGCTTCATCAGAATCAGAAGGTACTCTGCAGAATATGGCTGGAAGACAACCTGCTATTGCAATATAATTCATCTTTTTTTCATCATCAACCACATAATAATCAATATCTAATAATTGGAATAACTCATATGCACAAGTATTTCTTCCATACACTCCTGCAATTGCCTGTGAGTCACGTATAGTATCTGGACCTGTTGGAATAATACGTACAACATTATCAGATCCCGTTTGTTTTTTAATAGTTTCACTACTAATTCCTGCCATAAAAGATATTACAAGAGTATCATCATCCAAATTAAAGTTACCAATATTTTTAAATGCTTGAGGAGGAACTGATAAAATTAATATGGAAGAAATTTTAACTATTTCTGCATTACTGGATATCATGTCAATTAGATTATTATCAGAAATGTCACTGAAAGTGAATATGGAACCATTATATGTTAATTTAATATTATCATAAGGATAACCCTTTTCTAATAACTTAAGAATTAATGCACGACCAATATGTCCTGCACCAATTACACCAATATGATTTTTAAACAAGTCTTCATTACTCATAATAACTACTTATATATTTAAGAGATAATAAAAATATACCTAATATTTTTACTAGTATATTAACTTTTAATGGTTTATTTTAACGTTCTTATGGGCAATACTTTAACACCATCTTCTCTAATGTAAGCATGTTTTGTTTATGTGACTATGGCTAAAAACTTAGGTTTTTTAATTTTTTATTTCTTCTAAAAATTTAATGCTTTGAAAAGTATACTATAAATTTGTGGTAAATTATGTTATAAAATTATGGTTGAAAAAATATTATAATTAAAACAATCTTAATAGAAAAAAATATACAAAAAAATAATTACCTATTGAACATAGATATATTATGTAAATAAGGTTTATGGCGGAGTAAAGGTTTATGATTGATAGTAAGTACCAGTATTTGAAGACTATTACTAAGCAGTTGTATAATATGAGAACTAAGAATATTGGTAAAGAAATTGATGGTACTACTCCTCCTTCTGTTTTTATTGGTAGTTATAATTATCCTAAGGTTGCCGGACCTCTTCTTGCTCCTTCTTTTGATGATTCTGCAATTATGGATAAACCTGAGGAGTGGATTGCTAGTAATGCTTCTCAGCAGGATATTATTGGTTATCGTTTGAATCTTGTTCGTGGTAAGCAAACTATTGGTATTAAGGATTTGGAGAACAATTATGTTGAGAAGTTACAGGAGATTTCTATGGCTTCCAAATCTATTGCTAGTGAAGCTGAGTTTAATAAAAAGCCTGTTGGCATGACTTTTAGTGCTTAGAATGCTCCTCATGGGCCTAGTGCTGAGCTTAAAAAGTTTGATATTGATAATGTTCGGTGGAATCATCAGTTGGAGAAAACTTTTTATGATACTGATTTGAAGGCTGCTGATGCTGTTGAGATTTTGCATGATAAGAATGTTCCTTTTAGTCAGATTCAGAAGGCTTTTAGTGTTGGTACTATGGGTAAGAAGAATAATCGTAAGCTTGTTCCTACTCGTTGGTCTATTACTGCTGTGGATTCTACTATTGCTGATCGTTTGTTGGCTAATGTTCGTCATTATGATATTCTTGATATTTTCCGGGTTTATGAGTTTGAGAGTTTGAATAATTATTATGCTATTCTTGAAATGCCTACTCAATGGCAGTATGAGTGGATGGAAGCTTTTCTTGATGTTAAGGGTAAGGGTAGTATGATTTTCACTGATTGTGAGCATAATAAGGGTAAAAATGAGTATTCTCGTGTTGGTGGTTGTTATTATACTGCTAAGATGGCTATTCTTNNGGGTGTGTTTAATGTTCGTGAGAATATTAGGCATGCGATGAATGTTTGTCCTCGTGAGTTTGAAACTATGCGGGATTCTCTTGATTATATTGAATCTAAGCTTCGGTTGACTGTTAATGATTTTAGAAAGGCTAGTCAATTGTTGGATGAGGTTCTTAAGGAAAGGCAAACTACTCTTGATTAGTATTTTTCTTAGGTGTTTTATTGTTTTATATGTTAAATGTTTTTGTGGTGGTGATTTTTTTTGGTGTTGGAATTTAAGAAGATTAGCAGGGATACTCTTGGTGTTATGTGTGATGCTGCGGGTAGTGGTGTTGATTTTTATGGTCTTTGTGTTGATTGTGTTGGTGATGTTTTAGGTTGTGGTGAGACTTATATTCTTAATAGTGCTAATAGTTGTCTTTTGGTTGTTGCTGAGGCTATTGGTGATTGTGTTCTTGTTTGTGATCAGGGTGGTTGGAATGGTTTTATTAAATCTTGTGATGTTTTTGGTAAAAAGGTTATGTATTTTCCAACAGATGATGGGTTGATAAATATTGAAAAGTTAAGTGTTTATCTTGAAGAGCATGATGTTAATTCATTGTATATTACAAGTCTTTCAGGTTATACTGCAAAGCAACCATTGAATGATATTAAGAAGTTGTGTGATGTACATGAAGTATTATTAATTCTTGATATTTCAGGATCAATCGGAGATGAAACAGTATACGAGTATGGAGACATACAAATATTCTCCACAGGAAGCCCAAAAATAATAAACATAGAAAATGGTGGCATACTACATGACAAAACAGGAAAAATACAACTAAACAAACACCTTCTGAAAACTCTGAAAGCAGATAAAATCACATGTGCCGGAATAAATCATGAAATAAGAAAAACAAAGAAAACATATGAAAAAACAATACAAACAAACAGATACCTTAAAGACAAACTAATAAAAAAACTAGAAGAAAACAAGAATTACACAGTAATACACCCAGAACACGATGGATTAAACACTATAATAACCACACCAAGTAAAAGTATAGCTAAAAAATTAGCATACAATATAAGACAAAAACTAGAAACAACAGGAAACATAATAACAACAGGACCACAATATAACCGTATAAAAAGAGCAAGTATTAATATAGAAACAAAAAATCTGCACATTACATCATTAACACAAGAAAACATGGATTATATAATAGAAATAGTGTACTCTGAAATAACCAGGATAAACCATCAAAAAAAATAAGAAAAAATATGTGATAGAGTATTATTTCAGGAAAAAAGGAATATCCTACTAATCCTCAGGAAGTACTGATTATTAGTAATTTACTTATGCTTTTAAAACTTTAAATGTGGCATCAGTAATTGCTCCTTCAAACTTAGTGTTTCCAGCAAAACTCACAACAACATCATTAGTACCAACTGTTGATGTTTTATACGAGCAAACAAACACACCATCAGAGTCTGTTTTCACATTTATTCGTTTTGCATTAATATACACTTTCATCATAGTATTTCTAATCGGATTACCATCAGCATCTTTATAAGCACCACTGATTGTTACATTCTCACCTTTAATTACTGAATCAATAGGATTAATAGTAATCTCAGTTTTTTGTTTAATTACTTCAAAAGTAATATAACTTACAGTTCCACGGAACTTGGTATTTCCTGCAAAGCTTATGCTAACATTATTGGTTCCCATAGTTTTTGCTTGTGTAGTGTATGTGAACACTCCATTCTTATCAGTTTTTACACCAACAGTTTTACCATTAATATTAATTTTTACCGTAGTATTTTTGAGTGGATTACCATTTGCATCTTTATAAGTACCCGTAATTGTTACGTTTTCATTGTATGCAACTGTTTTAATTGGATTAATTGTTATAAGCGTATCCTGTTTGATTACTCTGAATGTTGTAGTGTTTGTTGCTCCTTCATACTTACTATTTCCAGCAAAACTTATGCTAACATTATTGGTTCCCATAGTTTTTGCTTGTGTAGTGTATGTGAACACTCCATTCTTATCAGTTTTTACGCCAACTGTAATGCCATTTATAGTGATTTTTACTGTTGTATTTTTAAGTGGTATTCCATTTGCTGTGATGTATTTACCAGTAATTGTCACATTGTCATTGAAAGCAACATTATCTATTTTATCAATGATAATTATTGTTTTTTCTTTGTTTACTATGAATGTAGTTGCTTGAGTTGATGGATTATATTTACTGCTTCCTTCATATGTTACTGTTACATTGTTGGTTCCCACATTTTTGGTAGTAGTGGTGTATTTGTATGAACCTGTGTTGTCAGTTACTGCATACTCATCAGCACCATTAACTGTAACTTTAACAACAGAATTGCCTAAAATGTTACCATCATTATCTTTTAATGTACCGGTTATAGTTACATCATTGTTTAATTCTACAGCACTTATACTGTTTACTGTTACGGTTGTGTTTATTGTTGAAGTTAAATTAATTATTTCATCATATAATACTTTAACAATTTCTGTTAATTGTTTAATTTGATTACCTTGTGTTTCAATTTCAATATTTAAATTGTTAATAGTTATAGATTGTTGTTCAACCTGACTAGTCAAACTTTCAATAGTACTAGCTTGAGTGTTTACTGTGTCATTTAATGAACTTATAGTAGCAGCTTGTTCATCTATTTTATTGTTTAAACCTTCAATAGTAGTTGCTTGACTATTAACAGTATCATTTAATAAACCTATAGTTGTAGCTTGGCTGTTTACTGTGTTATTTAATGAATCAATGGTAGTAGCTTGTTCATTAACCGTATTGTTTAAACCTTCAATTGTGGTTGTTTGTTCATCTATTTTATTGTTTAAACCTTCAATAGTACTTGTTTGGCTATTAACAGTATCATTTAATAAATCGATAGTTGTAGCTTGGCTGTTTACTGTGTCGTTTAATGTGTTTATTGTGTCTTTTTGTTCGTTTACAGTATTGTTTAGTGAGTTTATCGTATTTGTTTGTTCTTGAATGGTATTGTTTATATTGTTGATTGTGTTGGTTTGTTCTTCTACTGTGTTGTTTAAGGTATTTATGGCGTTTGTCTGTTCGTTAATTATGTTGTTTAGGTTTTCTATTGTGTTTGCTTGCTGATTAACAGTATCGTTTAATGAATTGATGGTTTCGGTCTGATTATTGATTGTGTTGTTTAGTGAGTTTATTTGTTCTTCCATTTCTGCTATTTTTTTGTCTTTGTCTATTTCTACACTGAAGTCTATCGTTATATTGGATGTTTTGTAGTCGGCTGTTTCATTGAATTTGACATATATTTTATAGTTTCCTGTTGTTAACAGATTATCTGTGAGAATTCCACTGGTTGTGTTAGTTGTGATATCTCCCGTTACTTCTATTATGCTATTAGGTATTGATAATCCGTTTACTGCATCTATTGCTGTAATGTTTATCTGCACATTGCCCTCCGTGTTGTTGAGTATATCCAGATTATTGTGGTGTTTCTCTGTTTTATAATGTTTAATGTGAACTCTGTAGAATTTGGATTAACGTAAACACTATTGCTGGTGTATGTTAGGTTTATAGTGTATTCTAAAACTGAGACTTGGCATAAATTATTTTTGATAGAAAAAAAGTATTACCTTTTTT
>MUZZ01000289.1:1151-2280 GCA_003266075.1 Methanosphaera sp. rholeuAM74 | reverse complement strand
TCCAGACAGTTATTATTCTGAAACATCAAAGCTACACTCATATATGAAAGTAGAATTGATTTAATAATGGGCTTCAAAATTTCGTCAAAAAACATTAATTACATCCGGAATTGTCAAATCATGAAAAAACCGGATTCTTATGAAGCTCATTAAATAAAAAACATCAACTTATTTGTTTGAGAATTTTTCAGAAAATAATATAAAACACAATATAAAAATATACTTACTAGGTTAATGATTGTTTGGAGAAAATTCTGAGAATGTGAAAAATACTAGAATCAGGAAGTGTTATTAATATGTCTGATTACAAACTTTATAGGAAATCCCCATTTAGTCCNNTTATCAAATATCTCCCAAACATTTTTAGTGGAGAAAACAGACACTTTTATTTGGTAGGAAACAGGGGTATGGGTAAATCTTCATTATCCGATTATCTTGCATATATATTGGAAGAAAAATACGATGTAATCCCAATCAAAATATCAAATGAGGGTGTTGAAGATGTTGACACATTAATTGTCAGGATTATTGAAGCTTTACTGAATAATGTTAAAGTAGAACCATTCAGAAAAAAATTATTAACAAGTTTCAGTAATTATGTTGAAAATGTGGGTGTGATGGGATTAAAATTAAGGCTTAAACCACAATCGGATGACGTGATCTATTCCATTCGGAGCGATTTTCCATCATTTATCCGGCAGTTATGTTCACAATTGTCTAAGAAAAAAGCTATTTTCATAATGATTGATGATATTAACGGATTAAGTAAAACACCTACTTTCACTAATTGGTATAAAAGTTTTGTAGATAATCTGACGATGAGGTTTGATAGAGAGGTTCCCGTCGCATTTCTTCTGACAAGCTATCCGGAAAACCTTGAAAAACTCAAAGAATACAATCAATCATTCAGCAGGATATTCTACCATTATGATGCAGATGCATTAAATGAGGATGAGGTAACACGTTTCTACACTAACTGTTTTGATGAAGTAAATATAGTTTATGATGAAGAATCAGTCAATCTTTTAGCCAGATACTGTTATGGGATTCCATTAGTGATGCAGGAGTTGGGAGAGAATATATTCTGGAAGTGCGAAACACAACAATTGGATATTCGTCAAGTCATAGA
>MUZZ01000289.1:0-1138 GCA_003266075.1 Methanosphaera sp. rholeuAM74 | reverse complement strand
CTGAAGGAAGGGGCTACTGATGAAGAACAGGATCTTATTGATATGTTCATTTCCGATGCTATACGAACTGGTATACTCTATAGGGAGGAGTATGCCTTTAAAGATGAATGTAAGTTTTCAAATCCCATGTATTCCGTTTACCTGAAAAACAAAAACTTATGAAGACAACCCACGTTTAATTATTCTATCCACAGTCCTCGGGGGAGTGTTTTCACATGAACCGGTACACTCTCCCTCATGTGGCTGTCAGCTTATAATAATCAGAATCATATGCAGGTACATCTCTTTTAGAATGATACTTTTCTTTCATTATCAAAACGGTTTTTCTGATTTTTCTGTCTTTTTCTGTAAGGGGTGTTCACACATTTGTTAAGGAATTCTGCGGGCTTTTTTGTCGTATTATGTGGGGGTATCACCTAGGTTTTGCCATGTAATAATCTTCCGTCTGTCTTATCTTTTAAGACTTATCTGCTGTTTCATGTTTATTTTTTTTTCTTGATGGGAGTGTGACATATTAGGTCATGTGGAATCTTTATCTCTGGATGAGAACCCTCCGGGCATTTGTCTGATTCTTCACAGTCAATCATGGATGTTACGAGTATAATACTGACCATAACTAATGGAATGAGGATTTATCCACCTGGTCGGACAGCGTTACTTCCCATTTTTTTCCGGAGCCTCCGGGGTCATGTCATTCAAGCTGGTTCAATCATATTTAATGGGGTAATCGGTTGACATCCAGAGAAGTCCTTGCTTTTGACATGGGCGTGACATATCCTTTTCGGGATTTCCTAGGTTTCATCTTCTTCAAGAGAATATTTTACGCATATGTTCACAGGTACAGCAGGCATCATCGACGTATTTTGGGTGTTTCTTGTCTGAAGACCATTCCAAATACTGACATCATGCACATGCACCACATGAAGAATCCAAGTTGCATGACACCTAACCGGAATAATAGGCATGTTTAAAGTTGATGGTGGCTCTCTAGTCTTCATATATACTCTGTCGAAGACTTTGAAAGCTGGTGGTTATGTTATTAAGGATGTTTACAATAATGGTGCAACGAAACTAGAATCTGATGTTAACTTAGTTTTTGAGTAGTTTTGATTTCTTTAATACTCTCATTGACTTCCCA
>MUZZ01000168.1:13282-13836 GCA_003266075.1 Methanosphaera sp. rholeuAM74 | reverse complement strand
AAAACAACATTCTGATTAATTAAATAAAAAAATAAAGAGGTAGATAAAATGCAACAATTCCAAAGTGCAGGCTACGATAGAGCATTAACATTATTCAGTCCGGACGGACGTTTATTCCAGATAGAATATGCAAGAGAAGCAGTGAAAAGAGGAACAACATCAATAGGAATAAAATCAAAAGATGGAGTAATATTTGCAGTAGACAAGAAGATAAAAAGCAAATTAATCGAATCATCATCCATAGAAAAAATATTCGAAATTGATGAACACATAGCAACAGCATCAAGTGGACTAGTAGCAGACGCAAGGAGACTAGTTGACATAGCAAGAAACCAAGCACAAGTAAACAAGCTAAGATACCATGAACCAATAACAGTTACAGGACTAGCAAAGTACATCGGAGACCTAGAACAGATGTACACCCAAAGTGGTGGAATAAGACCATTCGGAATATCATTAATAATCGGAGGAGTATCCGACGACGAATGTAAAATATACGAAACCGACCCAAGTGGAGCAATAGTGGAATACAAGGCAACAGCAATAGGTCTTGG
>MUZZ01000168.1:0-13196 GCA_003266075.1 Methanosphaera sp. rholeuAM74 | reverse complement strand
AAGAAATAGACAAATACGTAAAAAAAGTAATAGAACGCAAAGAACAAGAACAACAAGAAGCAGAACAGAAAGCTAAAGAAGAAGTAGAAAGAAGAGAAGCAGAAAAAGCCAGAATAAAAGCTGAAAGAGAAGCCAAAGAACAAGAACAAAGAGAACAAGAAGAACAAGAACAGGAAGACAGCGAAGAAACAAAAGAAGATGAAGAATAAACCAATCATCCACCTGACCCCCCCAACTAAAAATCTTTTTTTCGACAATGTTCCACGTATTTCATCAAAAAGTTATTAACCATTCTAGAATAAAAATACTACTATAGTATATGAAAAACAATAAAAGGTGAAAAAAATGGTTAATGTTGATGACGCAGTAATAGCAAGATTAGAAAGCTATGGTGAAAGATTTGAAATATTAGTTGATCCAGAACTTGCTGCCGATTATAAAAGAGGAGAAGACATAGATTTATCCACAGTCCTAGCCGTAGAGGAAATATTTAAGGACGCACACAAAGCAGATAAATCATCAGAAGACGCAATGATGAAAGCATTTGAAACAACAGACCCACTGGAAGTAGCAGACAAGATAATAAAAAAGGGTACAATACAGATAACAGCAAACCAGAGAAAAAAAATGCTTGAAGAAAAGAAAAAACAAGTAATAGCAAAAATAGCTAGAGAAGCCATAAACCCTCAGACAAAACTTCCACACCCACCAAACCGTATTGAAAAAGCTATGGAAGAAGCAAAAGTACATATTGACCCAATGAAAACTGTTGAAGAACAAATAGAACCAACAGTAAAGGCAATACTCACAAAGATACCTATAAGAATTGAGAAAGTACAAGTAGCAGTGAAAATACCAGGTAGCTATGCAGGAAAAGGATACAGCACAATAACACAGTATGGAAAAATAGTTAAAGAAGAATGGGAAAATGATGGAAGCTGGATAGGCATAATAGAAATACCTGGAGGACTACAAGACGAGTTCTACACAGCACTCAGTGGATTAACACATGGTGAAGTTGAAACCAAACTACTCAAATAGGAAAATCATAATATGTTATTTGTTGAACAAAAAGAATTAGTTCTTCCAGGTACACTACTGACAGATAACGATTACAAACTGGGAAGAAACACATTTAAACAAAAGGACAAAATATACTCAGATATCACAGGACTAGCCTACTTTAATAGTGACAACGTCACAGTAATACCATTGAACTACAAGTACGAACCACAATATGGGGATTTAATTATCGGAAAAGTTCTAAGCAGTAGTTACTCATCATGGTCAATAGATTTAAACTCAACATACAACGGATTTCTCCCAACAACAGAATTGTACGATAAAAACGAACAAAACCTCAGCAGTATAATCAACGTAAACGACAAGCTCCTCCTGAGAGTAGCACACGTAGATGAAATAAAAAGAGTGAAACTAACTATTAGGTCACAAG
Source organism: Methanosphaera sp. rholeuAM74 (assembly GCA_003266075.1). Lineage (GTDB taxonomy): Archaea > Methanobacteriota > Methanobacteria > Methanobacteriales > Methanobacteriaceae > Methanosphaera. Next base: position 11,743 of record MUZZ01000168.1, on the reverse strand, counting down.
GCCTGGGTAAATTCAATCAAGGAGTAATAATCAGAGTTAAACAACCAACCATACACTTTTTAAGTGAAGAAAATGCATTCTTAGCATCCATGATTCGTGAATGTACTGGTAGTGACATTATCATAGGAAAAAATGGATTAATATGGATAAACGGTCGTAGCGAAGAAATCGAAAAAATCATTAAAATCATCGAATACATAGATGAAAGACCGTTCCAACACAACCTGATTAAAAGTGTTCAAAACATTATCGCAACCAAACTAATAATATGAGGCAATAACGTGACAACAGAATATGTAAGAGAAGATGGAAGATTATTCAACACTCTCAGAAACATGAAATTAGAAGTTGGAGTCTTAAACAATGCAGATGGGTCAGCATATATCGAATGTGGAAACAATAAGATAATAGTCGGAGTCTACGGTCCAAAGGAACTATATTCCAAAAAGCATGCCAAGGTAGATGGTGCAGTACTAAGATGCAAATATAACATGGCCCCATTTGCTGTCAACGAAAGAAAACGACCAGGACCAGACAGGAGGTCTGTCGAAATATCAAAGCTAATATCCGAGGCCATAACACCATGCATATTTCTGGAAAAGTATCCTAGAACATCAATCGACCTATCAATAGAAGTACTTGAGGCAGAAGGTGGAACCAGATGTCTTGGAATTGTTGGTGCAAGCTTAGCATTGGCTGATGCTGAAATTCCTATGAAGGACTTGATTAGTGCATGTGCTGTGGGAAAAGTAGACGATAGAATAGTACTTGACCTATCAGAAAAAGAGGATAAGGAAGGTCAAGCCGATATGCCTATTGCAATACTTCCAAGAACCAATGAAATCACCTTCATACAGATGGATGGTCATCTCAGTGGAGAAGAGTTTGATGAAGCGTTGAAATTAGCATTCGAGGGATGTAAGTTCATATATGAACTACAAAAGCAGGCACTGATTAAAAAGCATGAGGAGATGTGAATGGTAAATATAATCTCTGAAGTAACAAAAACAAAGATATATGACATGTTAAAACAAAACCAGAGAGTGGATGGTAGATCATTTACCGAGTACAGGGATATCAAGATTACAACAGATTACATTAGTAAGGCTAATGGTTCTGCCATGGTATCTATAGGTAATACCACCGTTATTGCTGGAGTTAAAAGTCAGGTGACTACGCCATTTTCTAATTCACCAAATAGTGGTATAATAATAACCAACACGGAATTGTTGGCTATTGCAAGTAAGAGCTTTGAGTATGGTCCACCCAACAAGTTTGCAGTGGAAATTTCAAGAGTCGTCGACCGTTGCATCCGTGAATCACCACTAATTGACCTTGAAAAGCTGTGTATTGTTGAATCAGAACGTGTCTGGAAATTGTATATCGACATTTACATTATCGACTATGATGGCAACATCATGGACGCCACATCCCTTGCAACCATATCGGCACTCTTAACTGCACGTATTCCGCAAGCTTCACTAGTGGATGGTGAAGTGGTAGTTGACGAGGAAAATACTGTTAAATTACCTGTCAAGAATTTATGTTGCTTAACTACTATAGTGAAAGTTAATAACTTCTTATTAGTTGATTCCACCTTTGATGAGGAGGAACTAATGGATGCCAGTATTTCTGTTGGCTTTAGAAGTGATGGTACATTGTGTGCTATACAGAAGTGTGGTCTTGACTCATTAAGTGTGAGTGATGTTAGAAATTCCATTAATATAGCCTATAATAAGAGTAAGGAGTTAATTTCCATACTTGAAAAAATTAGATGATAAAGTATATATTATATGATAACCAATATAATTAATAGCTATATTATAAAGGATAATAGATTGTAGGTTTCTATTAGATAAGTTCCGAAATAATATTATTTTAAACTAATTATTCTAAAGTACGGCATAACTGCCAGTACTTTCATAGTTAAAGAATATTAAAGAGTTAAGAATCAATATAACATTTTATAGGTTTTTGTTATATGGTTCATTTTCTCGAATATTTATTATCTTCAAGAATTTAGATGCTATTGAAAGATAAGTAATTTTACAATTAAACTAATGGAAGGTGAAACTGATGGCAAAAAAAAGTAAAGTAGGATCCACTGGTCGTTTTGGTGCAAGATACGGTAGGAAAGCAAAAAGAACCGTTAGAGACATAGAACACAATATGCACAAAAAACACGTATGTCCAAGATGTGACAGACCAGGTGTTAAAAGAACCCACGCAGGTATCTGGAAATGTAAAAAATGTGGTAATGTATTTACTGGTGGAGCATATTTACCTACCACACCAATGGGTAAAGTCGCAAAACGTAACATTACTCGTATAGTCGGAGGAGAATAAGTATGTACAAATGCATTAAATGTGGGCAGAGCGTTGATATTAAGAAATATTCCGAATCAAAATGTCCTAAATGCAGATACAGAATTTTATTCAAAGAAGTTCCTGTAGTAAAACGTACTATTAAGGCTAGATAACTAATTTTATGATGGGAGACTTACTCCCATATTTGTTTTTGATTTAACTATTTTTGATGAGAGTTTTTTAAGATGATATACACACTAGATTTTAGGCTGATAATCACGACAAGCAGAAAGCCGTCACAGATTACCAGAAGATTTGCACAGTTTCTCAAACACTACTTCAATGCCACATACATCACACGTGGAAAAACAAGCTTCAAAAAGATACAATACCAATCACGAATAGAGAATCATTTGTTGTTAGTGATTAACCAGACAAAGGGAAACCCGAGTAGCATCGACGTCTATGACTGTAACAGTAGTGATGATGCCATTGGAAGCATCTACCTAACATTATCCATACCACAGGAGAATGAGAGGATTAACGTTGACTCAGATAGTATCATGATTATTAACAAGAATGACTTGATTGAGCTACCATCACAGCTTGTAACTAGCTATGATGTCAAAGAGCGTATAAAAAGCAACTGCATCATCATTGATGATGACATTAAAAATGATTCAAAAGCTTGTATATCCTTTATTGACAAGAACTCAGCAGATACCAAGTACTATGTATACATTAATGGATACGAATTCAAATGATTGAGTGATAATGATGGATGAAAGTATTTTAAAGGGTATTGATACAACATTAGCCATTGAATTTGATAGTGTTGATGAGGCTCGAATGATATATAATTCAATAAAGCCAGAGATTGAATTTGAAAGCAATGATAGGTCAATTACAAACATCGAATTAGACAAAAAAACCGTGAAGTTAGTTATCCAGTCAAAGGATGCCGTTTCATTAAGAGCGTCAATTAATTCATACATCCGCTGGATTGAACTGTCCACGAAAATATTAAAAATATAAAAGATAGAAGAAAGATATATCTTATTATAATAAAGGATTTAAATAACATCAATTTAATTAAACATAACAAAATAGAGAAAATATAGGTGATATAATGGAAATTCAAGAAAATTTACAAGAACAATTAAACCAATTCCAGCAGTTACAACAGCAAGCTCAAAACATAGCTATGCAAAAACAAAGCATTGAAATTCAGGTTAACGAAGCCAAAAAGGCTTTAGATGAATTATCAAAAACTGCTGATGATGGTGAAATATATAAGACAGCTGGTCCACTACTTATTAAAACCAACAAAGCTGATAGTGAAGTTGAATTAAACGATAGTATTGAATTGTTAGAATTAAGAAAGAAAACTATTGATAAACAGGAAAAACGTGTCACTAGCAGACTTGAAGAGTTACAAGTTGAATTACAGAATGCTATGCAACAGGTTCAACAATAAGGTGAATAAATCCACATCCATTTCCTAACCACCATTTTAACTATTTTTACGGAGAATTATTTATGAAAGCATTAACATTCGAAGAGCGTGAAGAAGTTATCAATTTAGCCTATGAAACTGCAGAAAACTATATTTTCAGTCGTGTCAATAAGAAAGACTTTGATGATGTTGACATCACAATTAACCTTGTCAGCTTAGATAATGGTTTTGACATTGACATCGAAATCAACCTTCATAGTGACTATGATTTACCGGATGACCTATCACAGAGGGCTATTGAGGAAAGTTTATCTGCAGTTGATGAGTATATTGAAAAACGTGACGTGTGAGGGGGAAGTTCTATGATAATCCCCGTTTTAGATATTAAAGACCATGAATGTGTTTCTGGTAAGTCTGGTTTGAGGGATAGCTATTTTTTATTGGACAGTGTTTATGGTGACAGCCCCCTAGTTATCACGAAAAACCTTAAAGAGAATGGTGCTAAGTGCTTATATGTTGCTGATTTGGATAAAATCGAAGGATGTGGTGATAATTCAAGTATTATAGCCCAAATAAACTGTATTCTCCCAGTACTCCTAGATAATGGTGTTTGCACTAGTGATGATGTGGAAGTTAACAAAAAAATATGCACCCACTCTATATTAGCTACTGAAACTATGGAAGATATTAACCAAGCATACGAAATATTAAAGAACCCATCAAATAAAGATATGATTCTTAGCGTAGACATTAAAAATAATGAACTTCTAATTAAGAATAATGATATTAAAATTGATGACATAATCTCCTTAATCAATGATACAAAAATCAAAAACATCATCATACTAAACATCAGCCAAGTCGGAACAAAGAAAACAGATAAAACCCCATTAATTAAAAAAATAATAGACAACACCAATACAAACTACATCATAGGTGGAGGAATATCAGCTAAATCCATAACAGAATATGAAAAGGATGGTATAGATGATTTCCTAATAGGAACACTACTACATGATGGAACTATAAAACTAGAAAAAGGGTAAAACTATGGAAAAAAATATACTTGTGATAGGTCCAGTGACAAAAGATACCAACATTTACCCTGACCATCAATATAAACAAACAGGTGGAGCAGTATACTACCAACACAACACACTAGTACAACTTAAATCAAAGGTTACTTCAATAATATCAATAGGAGAAAATGACCTGGAAATACTTAATTCATTCCAAGACAGAAAACATATAAAAACAATCCACTACACACAAACAACCCAATACACAAACACATACAACAACAAAAAAGAAAGAACACAAAAAGCAATACTACCAAACAACCCCATAACACCAAAAAAAATCCTAAACACAGACATAAACCTAGAAGACTACGACACCGCAATAATATCACCACTATCCAAGACAGACATACCACCAAAAACCGTTAAAATGCTCAAAAAAAGAGGACTAACAACAATAGTAGTAGCACAGGGATACCTTCGAACAACAGACACACAAAACAACATAACAATAAAACAATGGGATAACCACAAAGAAATCCTCAAATACACAGACATGATAAGCCTAGACGAATACGAAACAAAAAAAGCATTCCAAATAAACAACACAGAAGAAATACATGAAATAATAAAAGAAAACAAGCTCAAAAAAGTAGTGATAACCCAAGAAAAACAAGGCTCAACAATATACACAAAACAAGACAAAACCAGGATACCAGCAATAAAAACAGAAAAAGAAAGAGACTTCACAGGACTAGGTGACACATACATCGCAGCATACATACACAAAAAATGTGAGAAAACCATAGACCTAGAAGCAGGACTATACGCATCAATATGTGCAAAAAACAAGCTAGAAGAAATAGGAACACTCAAAACAAAAAAAGAAGAAATAGAAAAAGAATACCAAAGAACATTAAATCATGTTAATCAAGATAACAAACGGTAAAATCACAGCCAAGAGAAACAAACCCACACCAATGAACATGAACTCCCTTTTATGATCTAGAATACCAGAACCCAAGAAGTATATGCTCACAACAGCAAGAATAGTGGGAATAATCTCCGAATAAGGAATAACTGACTGAACCATAAATAAACCCCCCCATAAATCATAAAATATTCATCAAATCAATCAAAGAAGACAACTCACTAACATTATAATTATTATCCTCAACAAATTTCTTCTGATCATCCGTCAACTTAGAATTAATTAACATACTCCTGATACCAGCATTACAAGCACCCAGAATATCCGTTTCAAAACTATTACCAACCATCAAAGAAGTACCAGCAGTAACATTCAAACGCTCCATAGCAATCTTAAAAATCTCAGGGTCAGGTTTTTCGACACCCACAGCCTCAGAAGTAATGACCTCATCAAAAAATGGATAAACCCCAAGACGAACTAGTTTCTCCCACTGCTTAATCTCCTTACCGTTAGTAATTAAACCAACCTTATAGTTCTTACTCTTAAGATATAAGAGAATGGAAAAACATTCAGGTTCCAACTTCAACATAGCAAACTTAGTATTATGATATGTAATAATTCCATTGACAATAATCAAAGGATCCTCACTACCATTAACCTCCTTAGTAAGAATATCAAAGTGCTTATCATAATTAGAACCCATATCCTTAATAATGTCCATTAAACGAGAATAACCTTCATCCTCAGAACATTTAAGTCCATTATGAACCATAGATTTAACTGCAGCCCTACGAGCGATAGCAGCAAACCCAGAAGTATCATACAAGGTATCATCCATATCGAAAAAAACTGCTTTAATCATATAATATATACTATATAACCATATCATATAAAAAAATTTTGAAAAAAATAAAATAAAAAAATGTGGAGATTATAAATCAAACTCACCATCTAAAATACGTTTCTTAAGAACCCCACTAATTTCAACACCACGCTTCCTATCAGACTGCCTACAAGTAACAGGAATAACCCTATCCTTACCTTCAGCGTTTATGGAAATACTGCCCATATCAATACTTGGAACACCCCTAGGACAAACAGTAGCACAATAACCACAACCAAAACATAAATCATAGTTAATAGTCTTATCCTTGTTAAAAGCATTTACCGGACAATAAATGTTTGGAAGACATGGTATACAACTAAAACACTTATCAACATCAACAGAAGGTCTTAACTCAACATCATCCCACACAGCATAACTAGTATTATCGATGGGAAGATGTCTACCATGAATATCACAGACAGGTAATTCAATATCCTTATTCAAAACCATCAAATTAGACAATATCTTCTCATTCAATACCGGAATGGCAATAGCAACCGAATCAAAGACTTCAGGACCCATGGCAGTTTTATATCCGCCAAGCCAGTAGGAATCCATCTCCTTCATGTCAGCTGTAAGCATCAAATTAGGCTTTTCTGGACTACTGCGTGTTCCATTAGAAATGACCACCCCACGAGCACCATTCAAAAGTACTGGAGTAGACTCCCCGATACATAATTGGTCAGGATCATTAGCCAATGGATTAATATCCCCACAACCACTGAAGGAATAAGAGTTATATGGACCCTCCATCGGAGAAGCATTAAAGATAGACTTTGTTGCATCACGACCAGGATTTGTGAAGGAGCTATAGTTCTTAAATGCCATCCTACTTCCAATCATCCTAGCAAATGGCATATCATCAATTGTAACAGTATTGCTAAATGTGTTACCATCAACATCCACGACTTCTACCTCAACCTCCTTTTTATCGACGAGGTCTTTAAACAAGAAACCTCCACCATAACCATCTATCGTTCTACTATGATTTGTCCCATAGACGTAGACATCCACAGTTCCAAGCAATTCATTTGGACAAGGTCCAGGATAAGCTTCAATACCGTTAATGTAGACCTCCTTAGCCTTGTTAAATGAGCCTGGCTCACTAACAGGTATGTGCAAGAGTGCACTAGTACCACTCATCACACCACTAGTACCACAAGTCACCACGTCCACATCATCCAAGGTTACACTTTCCCCTTCAGATAATTTCTTTTTCAACTCATCAGCCGTCCATACAACAGCATCCCCTGAACCAATTTTTGATTTTACGTCTTCCATGCTCTTTTCCATAATATGATTCCCCCCATGTTTATACGATGTCCATTTAGACTCTCCGATTGAATATTCTTTTTATTAGTTTCTCCGATTCACCTGGCTAACAGTACTAGAATACACTGCATATCCTCCTATACACACAATTCAAGCTACCATTAGAATATGAAGTTCTCTGGAAATGTTTAGACAGTAACCTTCTGACAGATATAGAAGTTACTTTTCTTTCCATGTAACACTTAACGTTTTACAACTGAAAAATTCCAATGTTATGTGCGTATAAGTTACTACTGCATCCTTATTAAAATCGTTAGCCTAGATACCGTTGAAGCCAACCCTATTTAAATCCTAAATCCATGCCTCCAGCACCATATAATAATATTAGGGAGTGATTTTCATCATCTGAAATCATGGTATTATCCTTCCCCCAATAAAAGGTTATATATGATTATTTAATCCAACTTTTCTATCTGTTCTTTTATTGCATTGAATGCTTCGTCCTTCTTATCAGTTTGTGTCATTCCTGCTCCTTGTGCGAGGTTAGGTTTTCCTCCACCCCGTCCTCCCATGTATGTTCCTACTTCCTTGATTACATCACCCATTTTGATACCTTTTTCTGGTAGTTCTTTGTTTGATGCTGCCACTATGTTTCCTTCACCGTTTACTAGTACTACTATGTCAGCGTTCTGTTCTTTTTCCACCATGTCTAATGCTATTTCCCTTAGTTGTCCAGGGTTTACTTCAAGTATTTCTGTGAGTACCCTGTAACCGTTTACTTCTTCTATGCTGTCTGCGATTGTGTTAATCTTTGCCTGTGCAAGTTGTTTTTCTAGTTGTTTTATTGTTTTCTGTTGTTCCTTCCATTCTGTGAAGAACCTGTTACATGTTTTTGGTAGCTGATCTGGGTCTACTGCGAATACTTCACTACTTTCTCTTAGTATGTCATCAATTTCCTGAATTTTATTTATTGCTGAGTCTGCTACAGAGTATTCTATACGTTCTACCCCATCCTGTACTCTCTCTGTTTTTAGTACCTTGATTATTCCGATGTCACCTGTTGTCTGGCAGTGCGTTCCTGCACATGCCTCCACATCCACTCCAGGTATTTCGACTACTCTTATGTCTTTTCCCGGAACTATTCCTCCCTGGTATAGTTTGAATCCGTATTTTATTTCTGCGTCTGTCCTGTCATACCATTGGATGTTTACTGGGAGGTTCATCTTGACGTAGTTGTTTGCTAGTTTTTCTATCTCTTTTAAATCATCCACTGTTATTCGTTTGTAGTGTGATAGGTCTATTCTTGTTTTTTCTATTCCATTTTGTGATCCTGCCTGCCATATGTGTTTTCCCAGGACTTTCCTTGCTGAGGCTATTATCAGGTGAGTTGCTGTGTGGTTGCTTGTCAGCAGGTCTCTTCTTTTTGCGTCAATCTGTCCTGAAACCTCTTCACCTACTATGTTATCTAGTTTGTCTGTGTCGTCTTCTGCTACGTGGTGGAGTACTATGTTGTCAACCTTTTCTGCATAGGTTATGTTTAGTGTTGTTCCATCATTTCTGGTTAATGTACCCTCATCTGATGGCTGTCCTCCCCCTTCTGGGTAGTATATTGTNNTGTTTCAGGGTAGTCCAGTGTTATTTCCTCTTTTTCTTCCTCTTCTTCCTCTTCGTGGGCTGCTGCTATTTGTGTGTAGAAGTTGTCTGGTATGTTTGCATCGAAATTGTTTTTCTGTGATATTGACTCCACCGTTTCTGGTGGTATTCCATGTGAGTCGTAGAAGTTTATGAGCATATCCGTTGGGAATGATGTCTTGTTTTCCTTCTGCAGTTTTTTTATGGAACGTTTGACTAGGTTTTCTCCCTTGCTTAGTGTTGTATGGTATCTTTCCTCTTCTAGGTCTGTGATGTTTAGTATGTGTTGGGTGTTGTCCTTTATTTCTGGGTATGTTTTTGATAGGAAGTCTAGTTGTACCTTCATGATGTCTGATAGTGATTGCTGTAGTTCTAGTTCGTTCATGTATTTTACTGTTCTTCTGAGAACTAGTCTTGCCAGGTATCCTTCTTTAACGTTTGATGGTATTATTCCATCGGCTAACATGAAACTTAGACATCTAGTGTGGTCGGCTACTATGTATATTGCCTCCATCGGGTCTGTTGCATTCTTAAGTACCTCTGGTGTTAGTGACAGCTTGTCTGCCACCTTTTTTCTGAGCAGTTTTAGGTCGGATATGTCTTCTATGTCCATCATTCCGGCAATTCTAGCATTTTCTGATAGTATCTCTGTGTTTAGTTCAACCCCACTTAGGTCTGTTAACTTTTTTATTACTGGTGCGAATGTTGCGTCGTATGCTGTTGGTGTTCCCTGACTTACCCATGCAATTCTTTCTAAACCGTAGCCCGTATCCACTATTCTTAGAGGGATCTCCTTTAACCCGTCATTTGTTGTTGCATACTGTATGAATACTAGTGTTGCGAGTTCTACACCATATGCACATATCTCGAAGGATGGTCCTTCGTTTCCTCCACCCTTCCACCATGATTCTATGTATGTAATCTCTTCTGGGTTTATTCCTATGCTTACAAGAAACTCGTGGCAGTATCGTAGTGTGTCATCCTGCCAGTATATGTGAGTGTCATCAGAGTTGAATGCATGGTGTGCTCCCATCGTGAAGCAAGTCATATGTCTTCCAGTTCTTCCCACGTTGTCGACGTCATTTAGTCTTATTGATGGCTGTGCTATTGTTAGGGGGTTTGCTGGCGGTCTTACCATTCCACTTGTAACCCATGGCTGGAAGTCATATATTGTTGCTCCAACAAGGAATACGTCGTTTCTCCATCGCTTTGCTAGTACTGGGTATCTGTCTATTGGTGTGTGTCCGTTCTGTTGGAAGAATTCTTTGAACTTCTTCTGTATTGCCATTAAATCGTATTGTTTATCTGTAACAGGGTTTCCTATGAATTCATATTCATCACATGGTGCATCTCCACATGTGTTTCTCTGTTTTATAGACCAGAAGGTCTGTCCACATTTTTGACATTTCTGTTTTTTATATCCTAATTGTTCTAGTTGTTTTGTCATAATATTTATGTCCTGTGATGTTTTAACATTATATTTTAATTTATGTTTATAATGGTATAAAAAAATAGTTATTTTGTCGTTATGTTTGTGGGTTATGCCTTTAAAGGGAGTTTAGGTTGTATTTTTAGAACTAATATGATTAAAAAGTATGGTCTTTATAAGTAACTATAACGATTAAATGGGGGTAGTATTAATAAACTCTGGATGTTATGCTTATGAATTATGAATATCATTCAGAAGTATCCATGTTATATCATACAAGGCAGATTGAATTTCAGTAATCACTATAATTTAGTATACTGATTTAAGCGTTTGTTTTAATTGACTAAATCAAAGAAAAAATAATGCTGATGTTCTGAAATGTAGATTAATTTACGTTAGATTTAAAAACAGGGAAAAAATATATGGTTATATAAAATTGTAATTGTTAAAAATAGAATAGTAATTCGTGTTCAGAAAAAAAGATTAAAAAGGAAGAAGTTATAGGGCTTATCCGAATAAAGCACCTAGTCCAGCTGCTGCTGCTTCTTCTTCGTCTTCTTCATCCTCTTCTTCTTCTTCAACTTCTTCTTCAGCTGCTTCTTGTGCAGGTGCTGCTGATGCTCCTGCTGCAGGTGCTGCAGATACTGCTGCTGTTGCAATTGCTTCTTCTATGTCTACATCTTCTAATGATGCGATTAAAGCTTTTACTCTTGCGTCATCTACATCTACTCCAGCTGCTGATAGTATAGCTGAAACGTTTTCTTCGTTAATTTCTTTATCTGCTGAGTTTAATAATAATGCTGCGTATACG